>NZ_BTPW01000005.1:0-138835 GCF_036246185.1 Lactiplantibacillus paraxiangfangensis | reverse complement strand
TTCAATTACATTGACCGGACAACACAAAGAAGCGGCTTCACCGCGGTAGAATACCGCGGCAAAGCCGCTTAGACAGAACTCGAAAATTATATTATTTCACCTGTCAACTTGACAGGGACTAGTACAGGATGTACAAATACCTGACAATGATTTTTTTCGACGCCGCTAAGTTTTCAAAAAGTTCATCCTAACCTAAAAATAACTTGCATCCCCCTAACAAATCAGGCAGACTATTAGAAGATAAGGGAGAGATTTCTATGTTTAAACGTAACCGACTTTTGATCCTTTTAATTTTAATGATTATCATTGACTCGTACGCCCGCTTCGCACACAGTTCTGCCGCAACCATTCTCGCCGTTGTTGTCACGATTGCCACCCTCCTATACGTCGTTTGGGAACGAATCAAACGTGGCTAAAAGCGCCTACAGACTGGTATAATGAAGGTTGAGGTGAAACCATGAAACTAGAACAAATTACTGGCAACATTGCGCATGCCATCAAGGACCGCAGCACCGACGCACCGTACATTTTATCCGTTGAATTTACGGATAAAGCGACTAAGGGTAAATCTGCGACTGGTTGCGTAATCGTGCGCATGCCAGACCACCAGCACTATACCATCAACAGTTACGACTACCGTTACATGGATGCTGGTAAAGAGACCTTAGCTGAAGAACTCGGCGCCTTCTTTGAATGCGACGACGACCTAGACCAGCGCCAACCACTAATCGACCAAGTCAACGAACTGGTCGCTAACGACCCTGATAACGACGCCGAATTAATCAGTGACTAGGTCTAAAATGTGTCGTTGCCACTCATTAAAAATAAATTACCTTGTAAATAAAAACACTCGTAACCGACTCTCCTTCCCGACACAATCAAATGTGTCAGGCTGTAAAGAAAGTCATTACGAGTGTTTTTATATTTAATAGTGGTCCGCTTGACGTTGCTCATTGACTTGATTCTTCGCGGTAAACGCCGCCTGAATCTCATCTTGACTAAACCCAAATTCGACGAGTCCAATCTTTAAGAAAACGTGCCAGGCGTGCTTGTAGCTAACTTGCCGGTGGTTGAAGTAAGCGTCATATAAGAGGTGCTTGATCGCCAAATACTGCTTATTCAAGTCGGTGACCGGTTTATCGCTAATCTTATCCAAACCATCTGCTGTAATCGGCACCAGATGGGTCCACTGCTGAATGGCCGCGACTAAGAAGAAAAAGTCCATTGCGTCCACGTACTCGTTCAGTAACGTTTCCCGTTCCGTCTTTCCTTCGTCCGCTTTGCCCTTGTGAATCTTCCAAACTTTGAACCACTCGGAAGTATTCGCCATTTCGGCCAATTCAACGTCCAGTGAGACCATGGCGTTTTGCAGCCGGTCCGCCGGCTTCCAGTGAATCTTTTGCCGCATCGTGATGTCTTGATCCAAGCGAATGGATTGTTGTAATAAAGTCGTTAAATCTAACATTCAAGTCCTCCGTCGTTAAGCAAATACTAATGGATCCGCTTTTATTTCCAGGGATTCGATATTGTCCAAGTACCAGTCACGCATAAAGTCAAAGTGCAATAAGACATCGAACCAGGAAACCGCTTGCTTCGGATCGTGAACCGTCAAGACCCACTTAGGGCTCCCACCGGTCGCGCTATCAAAAATATCAACAAGCAATCCAGCCCGCAGTTCAATTTGCGCCCCGTGACCATGCTTGGAATTACGCAACATGTAATCGTGTTGAGCCGAAGAAACGAACAGCTTATCCACGATTGCACCATCGAGGTTCCCCGCACGCAATTCGTATTTCGCCGCGTTATCGACATCTAAGATGTTGAAGTCGACGTTGAACCCGAAGTCATCGCGAAGACAGTGGCCAAATTTGATCAAAGTTGCAAGCACCGCGTTGATCTGGTCAACACCGGTCCCCTTCAGCAACAATTTATTAATAAATAAATTGGTAAAGGCTTCACTGTTAAACCGTAAGAGCCGCCGTTCAAGGTGAATGTAAAATAAATTCTCACCCGTCGTCTGTTCACGGTAATAAGCGCCACCGTTAGCGTTATTAACAACTTGATACAGGAACGTGTAATCGTCAGTCAAGTCTTCGTAGACGTGGTATAACGATTCGCTTTGACGTTGTGAGTTTAAGATTGGCTTTTCATCGTGGTGCATCCCGAGCAACCGACTCATAAAGATCAAGTAGTAGTCCGCATTCTGATACTGGTGCGGAAAAGTGACGTAGGCCGAATCTAGCTTAAAGCCAGCCAGTTTCTGAGCAGCCGTCAGTAAAACTTCACCGTCCGTGGTCTCAATTAACTGATCCATCAACGCCGTGAACTTTTCCCCGTTAGCCAGACCACTCTTTAGGCCTTCGTTAAACATGGTCAGTTTGCCATGGGTACTTAGCGTTGCGGAATCAACGTGCTTTTCGTTATTCGCCATCCTCTGCTACCTGCGCCTTCCCAATCAGCGTAGTCAAGTAGTCAACGTATAGGCTACGGTTACGCTCATTAAAATTCTCGAAGCTCTTAAAGGCGTTTTCAATGGCTTGTTTTTCGTAAGCCAAAATCGTATCTTCCTTGGACAACGTCAAAATCTTCGCTTCGTTATCCTTCATCGTGGCGTGGGCGTTGTTCGCTTGTTCGTCCTCGTCAGCGAGTTTGGTTAATTGGTCAATAATCTTTTGCCGTTCGTCCTTAATTCGGCCAGAATCAAACAACGAGTTCCGTTGACCGTTTTCTTTCAGCTGCTTACGCAACGTCTCTTTTTGTTCGTCACGGTCAGTTTGGGCATCAATCAATTTTTGCAACTGATCGCTCCCAGCTGAGATTTTTTGAATTTGGTCGGTATTGAAACGCTTATGCGCACTTGCCAACTCAAATGTTTTTTGTAGTTTATTATATTCTTCGCTACTGAATTCAAACGCCACGTTTAAAACGTTTAACTTGCCAAACCGGCGACGATCCCACCAGTTACCAAAGTAAATTTGAAATTCACCTAACTGGGTCTCTTCATAGTAAAAGAACGGATATTCATGAGCCAAATAATCAATCAATTTGGTACTCAAATAATGACTGATTGCCGGATGGACGTCCGTAATTAAATCCACTTGGGTGTTACGGGTTGGATCCGGTTCCTCATTTAACAAGGCTTGGTGATAGTGGTCACCATCGATCAATTCGTAGATCAACCGGTCGTCACCAGCCGTTATTGCTTGACGCAACGCAGTCACGTAATCCAACTTTTGTTGAAGGCGATTCGTTAGCGCACGCGTTGGTTGATCTTGTTTTTCAAGATCAGGCTGATTTTGTTTTTCCATAATAATCTCCTTGCAATCAATTTCAATCTTTGCTTATTGCTGAATTGCACTGCTGATTCTAATGTTACCGAAAATCCTAGCAATAATAAAGGTTAACGCCGTCGATTTTCCAAAATTATAACAAAAAACCGGTTAGGAAGCCCAAATAGGCATCCTAACCGTCATTTCTTCTATCATTTAAGGTGATTAGTACAATTCCATGTACTGATCGCGTTCCCATTCACTAACTTGTTGACGGTATGAAGCCCATTCAAGTCGTTTAGCTTCCAAGAAACTTTGGTAAATATGAGGTCCCAAGGCCTTCTTCATAATTGGGTCGGTCTGGAATTCCTTCAACGCGTTGTGTAACGTTGATGGTAAGTCCGCGATGCCCGCTTTATGACGTTCGTCTTCATCCATCACGTAGATGTTACGGTCCACACTCTTTGGTGGTTCGATACCGTTCTTAATCCCATCAAGACCAGCTTCCAGAACGGCAGCAAAGGCCAAGTATGGGTTCGTTGAAGCATCCACACTCCGTAATTCCAAACGGGTGGATAAACCACGGGCACTTGGAATCCGGATCATTGGTGACCGGTTAGATGCGGACCATGCCACGTAAACGGGTGCTTCGTAGCCTGGAACTAACCTCTTGTACGAGTTAACCGTTGGGTTGGTAACGGCGGTGTAGCTGCGTGCATGTTTCATCAAGCCGCCTAAGAAGTGGTAAGCATCTGATGATAATTGTAATTCGTCTTTTTCTTCAGGATCGTAGAACGCGTTCCCCTTGTCATGGAACAAGGACATGTTAACGTGCATCCCAGAACCATTGACGCCGTTTAAAGGCTTTGGCATGAAGGTTGCCCATAAGTTATACTTACGCGCAATCGTCTTCACAACCAATTTAAAGGTTTGAATGTGGTCAGCAGCGGATAAGGCGTCCGCATACTTGAAGTCGATTTCATGTTGACCAGGCGCAACTTCATGGTGACTTGCTTCAACGTTGAAGCCTAAGCGTTCGAGTTCAAGCGCAATGTCACGCCGGCAGTTTTCACCTAAGTCCATTGGTGACAAGTCGAAGTAACTCCCCTTGTCATTTAACTCAGTGGTTGGTTCGCCCTTGTCGTTCATCTTAAAGAGGAAAAATTCTGGTTCAGTTCCGACGTTAAAGGCCGTGTAACCAGCATCGCGCATGTCGTTTAAGACCCGGATCAAGTTGTTCCGTGGGTCGCCGGCGAATGGCTTCTTGTCAGTCGTGTAGACTTCACAAATCAACCGCGCAATTTTACCATGTTCCGTGTTCCAAGGCATGATCAACCAAGTTGATAAGTCTGGGTACAAGTACATGTCACTTTCTTCGATTCGAACAAAGCCATCGATGGAAGAACCATCAAACATCAACTTGTTGTCGAGTAATTTATCCAGTTGTGAAACTGGCACTTCTACGTTTTTAATGGTCCCAAATAAGTCGGTGAACATTAAACGCAAAAAGTTAACGTTTTCTTCCTTGACGATGCGACGAATATCATCCTTGGTGTACTGCTGTTTTGCCATGAAAATCGCTCCTTAAATTGATTGACTAATGGATACAGACGCATTAATGCGTGGGGTAGTTGGGGCCCTGCTTGGACTCCAATCCCCCCAGATTCAGGAACTCGTCATGCAAGATTCGGCGTACATCATTGTCCGTTAACGGCCGAGTCAAATCTGCTTCTTTTTGCTTGGCCCGCTGGCGTTGCATCTCGTAGATTTCCTTGATACCAGCCATGTTGATCCCATCCGCCAAGTAATCTTTAATTTCTAATAACCGGTCCACGTCATTTAACGAGAACATCCGGCGATTACCCGCATTCCGATCAGGAACGATGAGCCCCTGTTCCTCATAATAGCGAATTTGACGCGCTGATAAATCAGTCAACTTCATAACCGTACCAATTGGCAAGACTGCCAACGAACGACGTAATTCCTTTTCCTTCATAACGACCCTCCTCTTTAATACAGACTTAATATTAGCAATCTAATAACTGATTGTCAATAAATCATGTAAGAAAATATCACATCGTTATAATTAGGTAGACCAATTTATATTTTAGCTTAACCAACTAGCGATTCGCTGGTCAATTTCAGCCCGTTGATCTGGGTGTTCCAATAAGTTGACCCAGTCAACTGTCATCTTATTACGGAACCATGTTAGCTGCCGTTTGGCGTAACGCCGTGAATCTTGCTTAATTGACGCCGTGGCGTCCGCTAACGTTCGTTGGCCGTCGAAATACGGAAACAGTTCATGATAACCAATGCCTTTCCCTGCAGGTAGGTCAGCGCCGCCCTGTTCATATAACCACCGGGCTTCGTCAACGAGGCCCGCCGTCATCATCAGGTCAACGCGTTGATTGATCCGGTCGTACAGGAGTTGCCGTTCCGCCGTTAAACACAGCGTGTACGCGTCTAACTGGTTCGTCGCGTGGTCCGCCTGTGCTGAGAAACGTTCACCACTCGTATGCTGGTACTCCAGTGCCCGAACGACGCGAATCACGTTAGCGGGGGCAATTTGGGCCGCCGCTGCGGGGTCCTGCTGCTGGAGGGCATCCCAAACAACTTGGTTGCCCCGTTCCGCAGCTAAGTCCAACCACTTCTGCCGGTAAGCGAGGTCGGGATCCACATCCGTTGGGCCAAACTGAAATCCGGCCAGTAACGACTGCAAATAGAATCCGGTCCCACCTACAATAATGGGCAATTTTCCGCGTGACGTGATCTCGTTAATCAGGGCCGTCGCGCGGGTCACAAACTCCGCTACCGTAAAACGCTGTTGCACATCTTTGATATCAATTAAATAATGGGGAATCCCAGCTCGTTCAGCGGGCATGATCTTGGCGGTCCCAATGTCTAAATGCCGATAAACTTGCATCGAATCTCCAGAAATAATCTCACCATTAAGTTGTTTAGCCAACGCGAGCGACAGGGCCGTCTTGCCAACCGCCGTCGGACCCGCAATTAATAGTACCTTTTTGGCTTTCAAAATTTACCCTCCCTGTACCTTGACCCGGATGCGGTGCGCCAACCCGGGATAATCCGTAATGACGCCAGCAAACCGGTGCCGGTAACAAAATCGCATATCGCGTTCCTTATTCACCGTCCACGGCCGTAACTGCACTTTGGGCAAAAGTAGCCAGTGCAACCGAACCCAACGGATATCAGGATGATACCCTAAGACGACGTGTTCGGCATGTAGCCGCTTAGCCGTTTGCTGTTTGGCCTGAAATAAACTGTCAAACTCAACGTCTGGCTGCAAGGCGTGCAACCGTTCAATCGACTTGCCGTAAAAGCTGGAATAAACAAGTTTAAACGGCACCTCGTGGTGGTTAAAATAGTCAGCGACTAGCGCCTCAATCCCATCGTAATGAATCCGATTGGTCTTTAGTTCCAAGTTGAAAATTCCCGTAAAGTTTTGCTGAATCAATAGTTGAACCACTTCGTCTAACGTGGGGACGGTGGCTCCCGCGTATAAGGGGTCAAACGAACGCCCCGCATCTAGCTGTTTTAACTCAGCTAACGTCAGGTCCATAATCCGACCCGTCCCATTGGTCGTTCGGTCGACCGTCTCGTCGTGCATGATGATCAAGTGACCATCCTTTGACAAATGAACGTCGGTCTCAATGCCATCGGCGCCGTCATCTAATGCGGCCTGAAAAGCCAATAAGGTATTTTCCGGGCGCGTTCCCTTACTGCCCCGGTGAGCAATAATTTGCGTTAACATTTTCCCACCCCACTTTTCGAAATTTAGGCTTTAAATCATTGATATCTCAAGCCAAAACAAGCATAATAAAACTAATAACAGCTAGGAGGTTCAAACTATGAAATCATTTACACGTGGCTTCTTATTCGGAGTCGTTGCAACGGCTGGTGCCGTGATTGGTTCCGTTTTATCTTTCAAGAAACAAGTTGTCGATCCAATCGAAGACCAAGAAAACAAGTTTGAAGAAAGCCGTAAAAAGGCAATGCGTAAGAGTCGTTCAGCACATAACGGCTAATCAAATAAAAAATGGTGGCACGAACAAAAACTAATTTTTGTTCCAGCCGCCATTTTTTAATACTTCGCTTTTTTAGTCTTACCTTCCCAACGCGCATAGCCGGGTTTTAGAATGTATAATTCTTTAAACCCATTTTTATGCAAGGTCACTACGGCCCGCGTGCTCAACGTGTGAGTTTGATCATAAACGTAGACTGGCATGTCCGGACGAAGCTCATTCATCCGTACTTTTAACGTATTGAAAGGAATATTTCGAGCCCCTAAAATATGACCCGCATCAAATTCCTTCTTTTCACGTAAATCAACCACTTGCGCTTTCCGCATTCCTGCTTGAAAGTCTTCCTCTTCCAGCATCGTGGAAACTTGTCGCCGCCGAATGTAACTGTACAGCTCATAAATAAAATAAGCCGCGATTATAATAACTAACACAATGTTGATGTAAGTCCAACCGCTCATCGCACCTAAAACCACGTTATCCCTCCTAATTTCTACCTACCTATTTTACACAAAACCGCTTACTTTGACTAGGGGCAAGCGTGAAAAGACATCTAAATAACTAGACTTACTTTCATCCGCACCTAATTTTATGATTTCCATCTTACAATTCTGATTTTCGAAATCCCTCCAGATAACCATTAGCCATCATCACCGGTATTAATTTAGTTATACAACTGCCTAACTAAAAAGGGGGTCACCCATCATGACAAAATGTCATCACACCCTATAAACACTGCCATTCCAGCCTTTGCGTCAATTTATTTAAACTATTTCCCTAACTAGTTACCACAGGTCTTAATTAATAGTATAATATAATTCCTAGTGAACCTTTTCTTATAGTATACAGCACAAGAAATTATAGGAGATTACTTCTACTAATTATATAGAAAGAAACCGGGGAAACATTATGATAAGCATCGGCGTCATCATTCCAGCTCTTAACCCAGATAATAAGTTGATTGAGCTGATTAATAACATCACAACAACAACGACATTAAAAAACATCATTAAAAAAATCATCATTGTGGATGATGGCAGTGATACTGAACATCAACCAATTTTTCAACAACTCCATCACAGTTATCCTGACCTGATTATCCGTCACCATCCCCACAACCGTGGTAAGGGGGCGGCCTTAAAAACCGGCTTTGCCTACGTCCAAACGCACTTTCCGACCATCGACGGCGTTGCCACCATGGATTCTGATGGGCAGCATACCGCTGACGCACTCCAGAGTTGCTTAACGAAATTTGCACACAATCCGCAGCGGCTCGTCATCGGGGTGCGTCATTTTACCAATGACATCCCCTTCCGCAGTCAGTTCGGGAATTTACTGACCCGGGCCTTGGTGCGGCTATTAACCCGCCAAAACATTTCTGACACCCAAACGGGGTTACGAGTGATTCCGGTCACGTACATGGCAGAACTGATCAACTTCCCCGGTGACCGGTTTGAATTCGAATTTGATATGTTGCTTCAAGCTAAAAAACACCAGGTCAAAATCGTTGAACAACCGATTCCCACAATCTATTTGGCCGGTAACGCCTCTTCGCATTTTCGGGTTATTCGCGATTCCATCGCCATCTATTCACGATTTTTAAAATTTGCAGCTAGCGGGCTAATCTCCTTCCTAATCGATATTAGCCTCTTTTACCTTGTCCTTTTTGTTCTCGGTAACCACGTGTTGAACAGCATCTTAATGGCCACCATCGTGTCACGCGTGGCTTCCTCGCTGGCAAACTACTCGATTAACCATCGCGTCGTTTTCAATCACGCCGGCAGCCAAACGTTAATTAAGTACGGGTGTCTATTTGTCGTGCAAATGTTAGCCTCCGGGTTCTTTACCGACCTACTCACAACGCTGTTACCAGCCACCAATGGCCAGTTGATTCCGACCCTAGCTAAAATGATCGTCGACTTCATCCTCTTCATTATTAGCTACCAGATTCAACGTGACGTTATTTTTAAGGAAGGTCCTCAACATGTCTAACCGTCGCCGGGTCCTTTATTTTCTAGCGATTCTTTTGTCAGTGATTTATTTGTTATGGCGGATTTTCTTCACGATTCCCTGGCACGCAAACATCTTTATTCTGATTTTTGCCTTGTTATTAGTCATCAGTGAAATTCTGTCGAACACCACCGGCTTTATTTTGATTTTCTTCCGGATGCTTTCAACGAAGAAAAAGTGGCACCTGGAAATGCCAGACTACAGCACGACCCAACCACTGCCAGACGTCGACATTATTATCGTGACCCATAACGAAGAAGTTGAATTATTGCGCAAAACGGTGAACGCAGCGACCTACATCGACTACCCGGATAAAAGTAAAGTCCACGTGGTCATTGCAGACGATGGCAACCGACCAGAAGTTCAGGCGTTAGCCAAGCATTATCACGTCGGCTATTCCGGCATGGAAGGCAACAAGCAGGCTAAATCCGGGAACATCAATAACACCCTGGCTAAGCTTGATTCACCACTGTTTGTCATCTTCGATACCGACATGATTCCCTTTTCGGGGTTTCTTCGCAATACCGTACCGCTGTTTACCCAAAACGCGCAACAATTAATCGATGATCCTGATCACACTGAACCACTGGGCTTTGTCCAAACACCCCAAAGTTTTTACAACGCCGATATCTTCCAATTTAACCTCTTCTCAGAAAAGATCATCCCCAACGAACAGGACTTCTTTTCTCGAGACATTAACGTCTTAAACGGGGGGAATAAACGGGCGCTCTTTACCGGGTCGAACGCCGTCTTCTCGCGTAAAGCGGTGGACGAAGTCGGTGGTTTTCCGACCGATACGATCACCGAAGACTTTGAACTGGGCACCATGTTAAATATGGCCGGCTATATTAGCTTGGCCACGAAAGTCCCTCAGTCAAGTGGAATGACCCCCATTGATATGAAGGGTGTTATCAAACAACGGACGCGTTGGGCCCGCGGTGTGATGCAAAGTTGTCGTAACCTGCACATTTTCACCAACCCTAACCTTTCCATGATGAACCGGATTATCTTGATCAATACCTACTTCTATTGGTGGGCTTTTTTCCGACGCATGATCTACATGATTGCGCCCATCCTTTACGCCCTCTTTAAGATTCAAGTCGTTAATGCGAACTTTTGGATCTTAATGGTCGTGTGGGCACCCGGGTACTTCCTATTGCACTACGTCATGGGGGATACTTCCGGGATGGGTGACACGGCCAAGATTCGTAATGAACGTTGGGGCGAAGTCCAAGAGACCTTCTTTGCCCCCTACCTATTTATTCCAGTTATTCTAGAAACTTTAGGGATTAAGGCTAAGAAGTTCAAGGTAACTTCTAAAAACGTCACTTACTCGATCAAGGACAAGTTGTATATCCTACCTTACTTGATTTTGTGGACGATCACCGTAATTGCCATTATTAAATTCAACTACGGCAAGTACGGTTCTGAAATTCTGGTCGGAAGTGTTATCACTTTCTGGCTACTCATGCACTTTATTAATCTGAGTATGTGCTTATTTATCTCCCTGGGACGCCCCGTTTACCGTAAAAACGAACGGTTCATTCGACAAGTGCCCGGTAAGGTTCAAGATGACGCCGGTAAGTGGCATAAAATGGTCACCGAAGATGTTTCCGAAGGTGGGGTGGCTTTCACCACCACCGATGGTCCCGTCGATAAAATCAAAACGGGCGATACGATTAAACTAACGGTCGCACACGGTAAGTTCGACGTGCAGTTATCTGGTAAGGTCGCCCGTATTAGTCAACGTGGTAACAACACCATCTACAGTGTGCAAGTACAAGTCCCACCTGACGAAAACCGGGACCACTACTTGCAACTCATCTACGACGGTGCAAACAAGACGTTGCCCCGTGTTCAAGACACGTGGGTGACCCCATTTGATGAATTGTATATGAACTTGATTGTCCGGGCCCGCGCTTACGAACGGAACTGGAGTCGGCGCTTTAATCGGTTTTAGAAGGAGTCAGCACATTGATGAACGCTTGGATTGGATTTTTTGTTTACCTCTTAGGATTACTGGGCTACAACGGCACCCTGCGTCGCTTGGGCATTAGTCCTTACTTAGCCTGGATTACCGCGATGCTCGTCCAAATTTTAATGCTGTACGTTTTTGCGATGCTCGGGATGCTGAACTTAGGAATTCAGATTACCACCTATTTAGGGATCGCCTTAGTCGTATTTTGGTTCATTTTAGGTTTCTGGCACAAGGGCCGACTGAAATTCGAAGGGATTCACCTTTTTGATTTCTGGATGATTGGCCTAGGAATCGCCATGGGCCAAACGTTACTTAAAAGTCCCCTGGTCCACTACGACAACTTTTCGCACTGGGCCGTCATGGTCAAATTCATGACGTTTACGGGTCGGCTTCCCGGAGCGGCGGACCACCTGATTTCATTTACGTCGTATCCACCCGCAACCGCACTTTTTATTACCCAATTTGTGCATTGGACGGGCTTTAGCGACGGCACGGCCCTGGTCGCCCAATTCATGTTGATCTGGGCAGCTGGGTACGCCATCTTCGCCGGTCTAAGGGACCGTTCCCGCGCCCTGATGAGCTTTGCACTCTGCTTCACGCTAGCCATCTCGTTTGTCTTTAACGTCGCCATTCGACTCAATAACTTGTTGGTTGATTACGTGTTGCCAATCATTGCGGTCGCAGCCCTCATCGGGATCTTCGCCTACAAGAAAAAGCCAGCGTTACTATGTGCGCACACCGCCATTTTCATTGGCGCGTTAATGCTGGTCAAAAACTCCGCGACGTTCTTTGTTGTGATGATTGGGTGCTACTTCCTGTACACCCTGATTACAAACGGGCGTGGTCACTGGTACCGGCGACTCATCGCCGTACCGCTTCAATTTGTTAGTACCATTGGCATCGGGCTCCTACCCTTCCTGTGGTGGAACTGGCACGTTAAACACACATTTACAGTCTCCAAACACGAAATCAGTACGCAAGCGTACTCCAAGCAACTGGGTGGCGAAACGCACCAACAATTACTGAAAATTGCCCACAAATTTATTGAACAGATTCTAAGTTCCAATTCGCTTTCGACCAAGGGCATCTTACTGATCAACGTGGTCTTAATTGGAACGTGGCTTTATACGCGCCTGCGGATGCACCACCGCAATGATCTGTTCGGGATGGCCGTCCTTTTAGACGTCGTCTTTATTGCGTACTACGGCAGTTTATTTGGGATGTACATCCTTTCAATGCCCTACGCAGAAGCCATCATCTTAGACGGCTTTGAACGCTACATGGGTAGTATCGTGATCATCAACTTATTTATTGGCGCCGTGGCACTCGTTCGGGTCCTGGATAACTTGCAATTTGAGCAAAACTTTCAAAAACGGGATACCCAGTCATTTAAAAGTGCTGCCACTAAAAATATCTATCAAGTCTCCACGTTAGTCGTGGGCTTCTTTGCCATTACCATGATGTACTCTGAAATTACCGGGACGAACTTCACCAATAAAATGAACCACAACACGCTACCGCTGCAAATGCGCCGGATTGCGAAACCGTGGACCCATTTAAATCACGCGAAGGTCCTCATCGTTGATCCCGAAAAAGTGGATGTCGACGACTACTACGCCGGTTACGTGGGCCGCTACTACTTCTTCACTGACCAAGCCATCGGACAAGAAAACTTTATGATGACCCCCAAAGCTTTCAAGGCGGCCGTGCAGAAGTTTGACTACGTTGCTATTCCTGAAACCCACCGGACGTTTACGGTGCTTACTCGGAAGGCTTACCACCAGCACGTTATTACCGGATTCTTTAAAGTAACGCCGCACGGTTTAAAACGCATTCACTAATTCATTAATCGGAGGGATTCTCGTGGCATTCATTGGTCTCATTTTCTTTGCACTCGCGTTGATCGGCTACAGCAGCACGATGCGTTGGCTCAGGATTAACCCGTATTTAACTTGGATTACCGGCATTCTAGTCCAAATCATGTTACTGTACGTTTTTGCAATGCTCGGCTGGTTGCGAATCGGTATCTGGGTCGTCACCAGTCTGGGTGTCGGGCTATTGATTGCCCGGTTGATCCTAGGTTACTTTGGAAAAATTGCCTTTCATTATGAAGGTCTCCACCTCTTTGACGCCTGGATGATTTTTCTAGGCTTCATTATGGCCCTGGTGCTTTTCCGAAGTCCGCTGATCCACTATGATAACTTTTCTCATTGGGCCACCATCGTCAAATTTTTGACTTACACGGGACACTTACCCGGTCCGAGTGATACGATTATTTCCTTTACTTCGTATCCCCCGGCCACCGCGCTATTTATCACCCAGTTCGTCACCTTCACGGGCTTTAGTTCAGGTACGATGCTCGTGGCCCAGTTTATCCTGATTTGGGCAGCGAGTTACGCCATCTTTGCGACATTACGAGACCGGACCCGGGGGCTTAACTCGATGCTGTTATGCCTGACTATTGCGATTTCGTACGTCTTTAATATCAATATTCGCTTGAATAATTTGCTTGTTGATTACGTCTTAGCCATTCTCACCATGGCCGCCCTAGTCGGCATCTTCGTTTACCGGCGCCAGCCCCGCATCCAAATGGCCCACGTGGCTTTATTCAGCGGGACGCTTTTGCTAGTCAAAAACTCCGCGGCCTTTTTTGTCGCCATTATTGCGGTTTACTATTTGTATTCCTTGATCAAGCAATCGTCGGCTGGACACTGGTTCAAAAAAACACTGCGCATTATCGTCACTTGGATTGGGACGCTTTTAGTGGGTGCTTTACCATTTATCTGGTGGGAAATCCACGTCAAATTGACGTTCACGACTTCCAAACACGAAATTAGTGCTCAGGCCTATTCTCACCAGCTGTCCCACGATGGTATGCACGGTTTCATTAGTATCGGCCAGCAATTTCTCAAACAGATCTTTAACCTAGGCTCGTTATCCACGCAGGGTTTTCTAGTCCTCAACCTCCTCCTAATTGGAGGATGGGCCATTATTAAGTGCGCGTGCCACCATCCAAACGGTCTGCTTAAAGTGTTAGGCTGGTTAGACCTCGTCTCGTTACTTTACTATTTCAGTTTGCTAGGGATGTACGTCTTGTCGATGCCCTATGACGAAGCCATCACCCTTGATGGGTTTGAGCGCTACATGTCCACGACGGTCGTGTTGAACCTGTTCATCGGTGCCATCGTCTTAGTCCGTGTCATTGACGAAACCTTTTACGAGCAAAACCTCGCTGAACGGAGTCCCCGCAATTTTCGTTCTATTTGGACAAAGAACGGATATCAGTTGGCGTCATTCCTTATTATGTTCTTTGCCGTTATCATGATGTATTCTGAAATCAACGGGACCAACTTTACGAATAACTATAACCGGCGCACCCTTCCCGTGATGATCACGACTATCGCCAAACCTTGGACGAAGTTAAACGATACCAAGATTCTGATCATCGATCCCCATAAGGTTGAAGTTAACACGTACTACGCCGGTTACTTAGCAAACTACTACTTCTTCACCAATAACGCGACGGGTCAAGCGACCTTTAGCAAACAAAAAAAGGCCTTCATAAAGAACTTACAGCAGTACGAGTACGTTGCCGTTCCCGAGGCTGACAAGTCCTTTAAGAAGGGGATGCGCAAGTTCTACCACCAACGCATTCATCCGGGCTTCTATCGCGTCACCCGTGATCACCTGACCTTGGTTTCACAATCACGTTAACGCTATGCTAAATTACCCGCTCCGTCGGCAGAACTGGTGTGCTAAATACAGTTTTAACTGTTGGTAATGCTTTATAATCTGAGCCCCAATAACTCAGGCTAAAATCCTACTGTTAAACTTAAAAGACTTACGGTCTAAATCCCCCTCACAAGGAGAATTCAGACCGTAAGCCTTTTTTGATTTTTATTAACTGCCCCGCTCAAAAGTTCGCTTTAGCCACGTTTACCGCCTGTGCCACTAACTTATTGACCTCCGAGATTAACTCTGGTTGCTCGCTATCTTGCGCATAAATAATACCGTACGACAAGATTTGCTTAGCAGCTAGCGGAATGTACCGCAAATCCGTATCGTCTTTGTTGTAGAGGATGCTCGGGACAATCCCAATCCCCATTCCAGCACGAACATATGCAACTATAACTGAAATATCATCCGCTTCACTAAAACTAATACTGGGTACATGGGTATTCAAACTAAACTTTAAACTTTCAATTGCTGGAAAATCATCATTACCATTCCACAAATAAATATTATGACCGATTAAATCGTCAAAAGTAATCTGCCGTTTTAAAAATAAGCGATTGTTTTCTGGAACAATGACCGAAAACCCCTTTTGTAATAGCTCAAAGTACTTAGTGCCGTCCGCTTTCTTCATGATATCCCGTTGAATGAGCATCATGTCAACAGTACCGTTTGTAATCAACTGTGTAATATGACGCTCACGCCCTGGATGCACAAAATACGGGACTAAGTCGACATGCGCTTGAGCTTTCGTTAGTTTTAACGCAATCGGGAGCCACTTTTTTTCAAACGGTAAATTCGCATAGCCCATTTTGATCTTTGGTCGATCAATCACCTGGCCCTGTTGCAAACTAGTCACCGTGTTATCAATCTCTGTCGCAATCACCGACATACGATTATAGAAAATCTTTCCCTTTTCAGTCAGATAGACGTGGTGATAATCCCGATTAACTAATTTCACCTGAATTTCTTTTTCAAGGTTTTTAATATTTTTTGACACCGTTGATTGTGATAAGTACAGTTCTTCGGCCGATTTAGTGAAGTTAAGCGTCTTAGCTAAAGATAAAAAACATTTCACTTGCATCGTATTCATGGCTACCATTCCATTCTGTCATAGTACTATTCGCTATTTCGTTAATGATACCGCTAACAACAGCGTATTATCAAGGTGTAGACAATGATTAATTTATATAAGCGATCGAATGACTAGTTAAAAACCGAATAATGGGTCACGGGTCGTAATGTTCTATATTGAACTAATTTAAAAGAAAAGAAGGTTCTCTCATGAAAAAAACAAATTACGACATTATTATTGTCGGTGCCAGCAATGCTGGTGGGATGGCCGCAGCCAGTGCCGCTGAAAACGGTGCTAAAGTCTTGGTCATTGATAAAATGAAAAATGCGGGCTTTTTATACCGCAATACGATTGCTTCCATTCATAGTAAGGCCCAACAAAAAAAGAACGTCGACATTGATCGCAACGAACTAGTTAACTTCCTATCGACTTTTGCGCAAGGTAACGTTGATGAACGCCTACTCTATACTTGGGTAGATCACAGTTCCGAAACCGTTGACTGGTTGGATGACCAAATACTCCAACCACACGGTGCGTACATGGAATCAACTGCCGATGCGCACTATGAAACTGAACGTAACCACGCCTTCCCTTCTGGCAACGAAGTCACCGCAGCAGATGGTGCGTACTGGGAAATGGGCTATGGCAAATGGGTCATTGAAAAAGACGAACAGCTTGGCGTTGAATTTAGCTGGCAAACTAAGCTTGAACATTTAGTCGTCAAAGATGGCCGCGTCGTTGGTGCCGTCGTCCGCGATACTAAAACGAATCAACAGACCACCATTTCCGCTAACAAAGGGGTTATTTTATGTACGGGTGGCTATGGTACCAACCAAGCCTTAATGCAAAAGTGGAACCCAGTTGGCTTAAAGACCAATATGTATTCCGATGGTCAGCGTGATGATGGTTCAGGCCTAGTCGCTGCCCTCGAAATTGGCGCTGCAAAGGATGAAGAACCAGCATCGATTGTCTTTAACCGTGCCGCGGTACCAGTTGGCACCAATGCAAAGGACTTTTACGAAATCGATATGACCCCACCCGACGATCCCGGTTACTTATGGTTAGGTTCATACCCGATGTTAAAGGTCAACTTGAACGGTCAACGCTTCTTCAATGAAAGCGCCCCTTATCAATTCCAGATGAACGCCGCTTCAAAGCAGCCTGGCTACCTCAGTGCCATGATTTGGACTGAAGCCACGATGACTGATAAATTCTTAAAACAATACCATACGCTTGGTTGCTCACGCTTAAACTTCCCCGGTATATTTACTGGTGATCAAGCGCGTTCACAGGTCCAAGACCGTCTTAAAGAAGGCTTAGTTCAAAAGGCTGATACGATTGAAGAATTAGCAGCCAAACTGAACTTACCCGTTAAGAACTTGGAAAATAGTGTCCAACAATATAACGCTAACGTCAAAGCCGGTAAAGATACCGACTTCGGTAAGGAAGCTTCACGGTTAGAACCCGTTGACCAAGCGCCTTATTACGGTGCCATTGTGGGTGGCCGCTTACTCGCTACTCTGGATGGCTTACGAGTCACGACTAAGATGGAAGTCGTTAATACTGCCGATGATGTTATCCCGGGCCTCTACGCCGCTGGTAACTGCTCAGGTGGCTTCTTCTGGGGTTCTTACCCAGACCATGTTCCTGGTTTAACTGCTAGCCACGCCCTCACCTTTGGCCGCTTAGCTGGTCAATACGCTGCAAAATAATTAAAGTGAGACTGTAAACATAAGTCCTTGAACTAAAAGCTAGTCATAAAAAATCCAAAGATTTTTTATGACTAGCTTTTTGATATCGTAAACAATTTTGAATATCGTCCTAGCCTATATTTCCAAAAAAAGTTATTCTGCTATTTTATTGAATGCTCGGAGGTTGCCACTGATAACATCGGTCGTGAAGGTGATGTTGGGACGGCGTTTTGTTTGCCGGCCTTACATCACGGACGGTCCGGGACAGTTGCGTCTTTTGCAAGTGTCCCGGGCGAGGGTTAAGACCGCTCCACAGGCTTAACCCGGTCCCACGACCGCATGTTATCAGTGGCGACCGGACTAGGTATCTCTATGTTCAAAAAAGGCCCGGCATTCGCCGGACCTTTTCGATACGATTATATCTTTAAATGAAGCGTTGAGCTAATGAAGCGGCCCCAATCACACCAGCATCGTTACCTAAAACGGCTAGCTTCAAGATCGTGGTATTACGAACTGTTGGGAACGTAAATTGCTTGAAGTAACTTTCAACTTGCTTCAATAAGAAGTCACCGGCAGCGGAAACACCACCACCGATAATGATGAATGATGGGTTCATCGTGTTACCAACGTTAGCTAATGCTAAACCTAAGTAGTAAGAAACGCGGTCAACCACGCTCTTTGCTAAGGTGTCGCCTTCTTTAGCTAAATCAAAGGTAATCTTAGAACTGATTTCTTCACCGTTGTCTAAGAGTTGTTTTAACTTAGAGCTACCAGAGAATTCTTCAGCCATGTCGCGAGCGACGTGAACCACACCGGTTGCGGAAGCGTATTGTTCCAAACAACCCTTCTTACCACAAGTACACATGTAACCATTTGGTTCAACGGTAACGTGACCAATTTCACCAGCTGCGCCAGCAGTTCCGTGTAACAAGTGGCCATCAGCGATGATCCCACCGCCGACACCAGTACCAAGTGTAACGAAGACAACGTCGTTACCGTTTTCGCCGGCACCCTTCCAACGTTCGCCTAAAGCGGCAACGTTAGCGTCGTTATCCAACGTAAACTTGATGCCAGTACCTTCTTCGATTTGTTTCTTAACTGGTTGTAACGTCTTCCAGTTTAAGTTGTAAGCACCGATAACGGTCCCTTTGTCCAAATCAACGGTCCCGGGAGTACCCATCCCGATACCAACAAATTGAGAACGGTCCATCTTGTAAAGGTCGATGTGATGGTTAATTGAATCAATGATGTTAGGGACGATGTGTGCACCTTCGTCTAAAATCGTTGTTTCAATACTCCATTTTTGTTGAATGTCACCATTTTCTGTTAAAATAGCGAATTTAGTCGTCGTACCACCAAGGTCGACCCCGATTAATTTGCGATCCATGTTGCCAAATCCCTCCATTAATGATGCGCGTCTTCTGCGCGCTCATGTTCTGCTTCTAGCCGGTGCTCATGACTCAATACGAGTTTTACGCGGGCGTACATCTTGGCATCGATAACTCCAGCCTGATATAAATGATCAATCTCAATGGCCATGAGTTCGATATCCCAAATGCGCTTGCCAACGTAAACGTACACACCAAACTTTTTAAGTAATTGCTGGACGTCGTAAAGTGTTTTCATGTGCATATCCTCGATTAATTATACAGTTAATTTAGTATTTGTAAAACCCATTTTTAACAGTGCGACCCATGCAATTACTAAGACAACGGTTGCCACGATCCGTTTAACATTAGAAATTTTACCAATCCGCGGTACACCGAGCGTGTAAGCGATTAAAAAGCCACCAACTAACCCACCAATGTGCCCCCAGATATCAATCCCCGTGGAAAACATATCGAAGACCAAGTTCATGACCGTTAATAATAGAAAACGGCCGGATAATTGCCGAATAACCGGGTTCTCCCAGAAGGATTCACCAACCATTAAAAAGGCCCCAAATAAGGCGAAACACGCGGTACTTGCCCCAACCGACTGATTATTGGACAGCGCAAAGCTCAAAATATTACCGCTAATCCCACCAATGAAGTAAATCAGTAGCATCCGCCAGTGACCAAACATCGCTTCAATTTGAATCCCCATGAAGTAGATTACTACCGCGTTCAATGCAATGTGCGTGAGGCTCATGTGCAAAAACATCGGTGTGATGAATCGCCACCACTCTCCAGCAACGATTGCCTGATTATTCTTAGCACCTAACGAGTTGAACAGCATGATGCCACTGTCACCTAGCAGTAACCATTCAATTAAGAAAATTCCTACCGTGATGGCTAAAATAATCTGCGTCACCGCTGCTTCTGTCTGCCACCACCGTTTAATTGTGTTCATTATTACCATCCTTTGCAACGAGCAACTGGTCCAATAAAATATCAAACTCATCAACCGGCCACTCTGGATGATCAAATGCCATCTGGCGATAAGCCAGTGTCAATTTTACCCCGGTAAAGTCAGCAAGGTAACGATCATAGTAGCCGCCACCAAATCCGATGCGAGCGTGCTCTGTGCGGCTATATCCCAGTCCTGGAACCAGGATCAGGTCAATGGCCTGCTTTGCAACGGGCGTCCCGTCAGCGGGCTCTAAGATGCCAAATTTCGTCTCGGTCAATTGACTGGCATCCGTATACGGATAAAAGGCCATCTGACGGTGCGGTAGCGTTTTAGGGATGACGACCGTTTTGCCCTCATCCCACGCCCGCTTCACAAACGGTCGGGTGTCAACTTCAATCGCACTGCTGATCGTGATTGCGACGGTTCGTGCTTGTTGCCATGCTGTGCTGGTAAATAGTTGGTTTTGTAAGGACAGATTCTGTGCAACCCGCTCTTCAGCCGTCATTTGACTTAGGCGCTGAATCTGTTGTTGTCGAAACGCTTTTTTCTCCACTGCTTACGCCCCCTGCATGATTGATGATATAAAAAAATCTCATTCATTAACATGCCGAATAAACATCCGGCAGTTGCCAACAAATGAGAAACCCATTGTCCAATGACAATGTTACAGAAAAAACAACAGGTAACCCCGTTGTTATTTTGTTTCGCGATGTAATGTCACTTTATGTTCACGAGGACAGTACTTCTTAAATTCAACCCGGTCAGGATTGTTCCGACGGTTCTTTGAAGATAAGTAGTTACGTTCGTGGCATTCAGTACATTCAAGTGTAATGTGTACCCGCATAGTGTTGACCCTCCAAACTCATTCGCGTATTCCAGGGCCAGAGCCCTTAACTCAAACTACTATATCATTAATGCATTAAAAATGCCAGTATCAATTAAGATACTGGCACTTTATCAGACAATTTTTTTACTTATTATAATACTTCCAGAAAGCTTTGTAGATTTGGGTTGCAGCCGTCGTATTAGCCGCCCCACCAGACATCCCTGGGAAGACGATGGCAATCGCCACCTTAGGATTTTTGAAAGGTGCGTAAGTGGCTAAACTCAACGTTTCCGTCGAAGTTGACCCGTGGAACGTTTCGGCAGTCCCAGACTTAGCTGCGACCGCTGGTGACAAGCTGGACAACGCGGAACCAGTCTTATAAGCACTGTTCCCGTGGACCACGTCCCAGTAACCTTGATGGACAACATCAAAGTACGAAGAAGGCACGTCAATCGTGTTCAAGACCCGTGGACTAACGTTGGCCTTAACCTTTCCTTGCGTCCCGTTGGCATTGGTCCCAGTAATGGCACCGACAACGTGTGGCGCGATTCGCCGACCACCATTGGCCATTGTAGAAATGTATTGCGCCACTTGAATGGTCGTATAAGAATCGTAGTTCCCATAGGACAAGTCAAGTGCTTTACCAATACTGGTTCGACTTGAATCACCTTGATACCCGGTTGCTTCACCAGGTAAATCGATCCCCGTCTTCACACCGAGACCAAATTCATTGAAGTAACCCCGTAACTTCGAGAAGACCGACGTCGACATCGTCAACGCCTTTCCAGAAGCGTAGGAATAGTTGCCTTCCTTCATGGCCAACTGCATCATGTACGAGTTAGAAGAAACTTCCATCGCCGTTGACGCATTCAATGCTAGGCTCGCACTACCGCTCTTGTTGAACCAAGAAGACTTAGAAGCCGTTCCGGCTAACTTGATTGGCGTATCAGTCAACGTACTGTTGGTTGGCGTGATCACACCATCCTGTAAGGCACCCATAACCGTGGCACCCTTAACGACCGACCCCATAACGATTGATTGGTTAATCGTCCCGAGGGCGTTTTCCGTCATCTTCCCGGTTGACGTATCCCGGTCAATCCCGGCTAACGCGTAAACGGCACCAGTACTTGGGTTCATTACCACGGCGTAACCACCGGACATGTATGGGTTGGATCCGGTATTAGAACTTACGACCGACTTCATAATGCTTTGAACTTGTTTTTGGAACTTCGCGTTAACGGTCAACTGGATGTTATCACCCTTAGAACCGCCATACTTTTCAATTTCTTTTTGAATCACACCATCCTGAGTTTTGACCTCAGTCTGGGATTTGGTTCCGCGCAAGACGTTTTCGTATTGCTTTTCAAGTTGACTTTGCCCAACTGAATCGTCACGGGAATAGCCTTCAGCTAACAACGTCTTAACGTCATCACTTGGTAACCCTTGCTTTTCAGTTGTCACGGTCCCGAGCACACTACTTAAATCGGTCCCGTTTGGATAACTACGCGTCCAACTCGTCCCAACTTTCACACCAGGCATTTCGGATTGGTGTTCACCGATTTGCGCTAGCTCCGTACTAGTTACGCCCGTCGACTTGATGTTAACGGTTGATAACGAGTACGCCGAGTTCATCTTATAGTAGATGGCTGCGGCTTTTTTCTGCTGCGGTGTAAAGTTATTGATCAAGTTTTTCTCCGCATAGGCCACTTCCCGCGCGTACACTACAGTTTCGTCGGATGAAGTTTTGACCTTCTTAGAGACAGCTTTCAAATTGCTAGCACTAGCTAAATAGTAATCGGCTAGATTTCGGTCGGTTAAGGTATTCGTTGGAATAGCCAAATACTCGCTTAACTTGGTCGCAACCGAGTACATCTTAGTAGAAGCAACGTTTAGTCCCTTCGTGTATTGAATCGCTTGGTGCGATTTATTTCCGACTAAGACCCGTCCGGCAGAATCGTAGACCGATCCCCGCTGAACGTTAGCCGTCGCCGTCGTATTATTGGCGGAGTTAACTTCCGTTCGAAACTTTTGTCCATAATCGACTTGCAAGTAAGCCAGCTGTCCAATCAACGCAGCAAACAGCAAAAAGACGCTGAAGAACAAAAAGTTTAACCGAAATGGAATATGTGACTTATTAGGATCACGATTCGCAGTAATTTTCTTAAACAGTTTCAATTCTCAGGCTCCCGTTCTTAATTTGGTGAACTTTTCCTAAAATCCGCCAGATGTTACTAAATAATCCTAAAAAATTGCGCTACCTATGCTATTTTAGCCTACGCGCTTTTACCAATCAATAGTTTACTATAAATCCTATTCTTTCGCATTCCTGGTGAAACAAATTTATAAGCATCTTTAAAAATACTTATCTCAAAGTTGAAAGATCATAATCACTATTCCAAAAATTAGACGCTTCGTCGGGCAGCCTTGACCTGCTGTGGGGGGACGGCCCCAGCCATAGTACGGTCTGTGGCCTCGATTCAAAGCCGATAACCCGCGTCTTTAAATCGCCCCACAAGATTAGCAGCTAAAAATCATCTGCTAATCTTGCCGACACAGCACATCAAGGCTGCCCGACTTCGCTCGAAATAAACTCACTATTTTTTGTATTGATTCAAAACTTTATTGAGTCATCGGAGGTTGGCACTGATAACATCGGTCGTGAAGGTGGTGTTTGACCGATGATTTTTCGGTCTTACACCACGGACGGTCCGGGACAATTGCGTTTTTTGCAACTGTTCCGGGCGAGGGGCAAGACGTTTCTCAGGCTTGACCCGGTCCCACGACCGCATGTCATCAGTGACAACCGGACTAGGTCATAAGTCACTAATTTATAAGTGAAAGTTTTTTCCACGAAAAAAATGACTGCTACTAAATTTGCGAATATATAAGATGTTAGGGTATCTCGCACCCTAACCCATTGTTAGCACGGATCATGTCACTCCGGATCGAGTCCGCATTGTCCGTTTGCCAAGCTGTCCCCGTCACTTTTGCTGACGTGGGACTTTTTTAATGGCGCGTAAAATTAATTTCATTATATGTCTATAACCATAACACAGGATCAACCCCATCCGAGCCTTTTTGCCACCACGAATCGGCATCAATCTTTTAAAACTGACTTTCCTTAGGATTAAACCTTTCATAATAAAGGCTTAATACCAGTGAAACGTTTCTTATGCTATCCTATACGGTAGACATAAAATTGTAGCTGCAAGTTTCACCTTCAGTTGCGAATTTCTAAAGAGATTGAGGTGGCATTTTTGAAAATCCGTCGTTTTTTTGACAAACGAACCTGGCCACTGTGGGTCAGTTTTTGGCTTCCACTGCTCATCATGACCGGCTATTTCATCTACCGGCACATGGCGCCCTTTGGTTCCAGCAGTCTGTTGACGGTCGACTTAGGTCAACAATACGTTGATTTGTTTGCCTATTTCCGGCACACCCTGTTACACGACCCCAGCGCATTCTTCTATTCCTTCTCCAAAACCATTGGGGGTGAAATGGTTGGGGTCTGGGCTTATTACTTAATGAGTCCTTTTAACTTAATCTATCTACTCTTCCCAGGCCAATCGATCACCACCGGGATTTTTCTCGTCACAGTCTTAAAGTACGGCTGTGCCGGCCTATCCTTTGCTTGGTTGCTGACCAAAACGCACACGCAAAAAGGCTGGCTCGTACCAACCTTCAGTACGGCTTACGCTATGATGGGCTGGATGATTGCTAACCAGTTAAACATGATTTGGTTAGATACGACGGCCATCTTGCCCCTCGTGATTTTAGGTCTCGAACGGCTCTTTAAAACGGGAAAGGTCCGCTACTTTGCCGGTTGGTTAGCCGTCATGCTGATCGACAACTACTATATGGGCTACATGGTCATTTTATTTAGTTGTCTCTACTGGCTATACGGCGCAACTAAGTATTGGCAAGATTTCAAGACGTTCTGTGTTCACGTCTTAAAATTCGCTTGGGGTGGCCTTTTAGCGGTCGCACTCTCCGCTTGGATCTTACTGCCTACACTTTGGGCACTGATGCAGAGTAAAGCTAAGTATAACGTCACGAAGGTCCATTGGAAATTCGAGTACGCCCCGTGGAAAATGTTAGCTAAATTTGTCACCGGGACGTTTAACTTTGACCAGATGCCATCCGGCCAACCAAACTTCTACGTCGCTTGGCTCGCAATCTTTGCATTCATCCTGTTCTTCTGCCGCCGTAAGTTCCACTGGACGGTCAAGGTTAGCGCCCTGTTAGTCACCGCCGTGCTAATCCTGTCCTTCTGTTACGAACCATTGGATTTACTCTGGCACGCCGACCAATTTCCGGTCTGGTACCCGTACCGCTTCTCCTTTGTCTTCTGTTTCTGGATCGTCTGGATTGGCGCTCAGGCCCTAACGGATCGTCTAACCGTTAAATGGTGGCAAGGGACCATTATGCTACTCTTAACGGCTGGCCTATTCGGCACGGTTTACCTGAACATTAAACACGTAACTTACGTAACCCAAGCAAACTTGCTCATTACGATTGCCCTGGCTGCGGTCACCTTGATCTTTTTACTAGTGCCAAAACCACGGATTCAACTTTATCAGATCATTGCGTTACTAATTGTTTCGGTCGATATGTCGATCAACGCTGTCGCTTCCTTAAACAATTTATCCTACGTTTCTCAAGGCGAATTTGGAAACTATACCAAGGTTCTGGATCAAACGGTCAATCAAATTAAATCCAGCAATTCCGGCTTTTACCGGATTGGTAAGACGTTCACCCGGACCAAGGACGACCCCATGCAGGCCGCGTATAATGGTGCTGATCACTTTAGTTCGACTTTTGAAAGCATTATTCCAAACTTCTTTGGCTCGATTGGTCAACCAGACGGCGACGGGGTCGTCGCTTACACCAACGGGACTTTGATTAGTGATTCGTTACTAGACATGCAATACTTTATGGATAAAAACGTGCCCACTGCGCAACAGAGTAACGCGGATTACCGGAGCTACATTCCGGTCACTAGTACGAAACCCGATTTACAAAACTATCAGAAATCATCCGCTTTAAGCAACACGAAAGTTAGCACGTACAAGAACCCTTACGCCCTCGGGTTAGGATTCGGCGCTTCTGATAACATTACTAAATTGAAAGTTTCTAAGACAACCGGTGATCCGATTGCCCGTCAAGAATTAATCTATCAAACGCTGGCTAACCGCTCAACGAGTGGCCTAATTAGCGCTGAAAACTTTGATCAAGTTATTTTCCAAAACGTCAAACGGGTCACCACCCTAACCGGTTCGGTCGTGAATAAGCAAAATCTAGCGAAGACCGGATCGATTTACTTCAAGTTCACACCACCAACGAATGATTCTTATTACATTACGCTTGGTTCCAACTTAACAACGTCTAACGCCAGTTACTATATCAATGGTAAAGAGCTTAAGCAGTACCCAACTTACCGGCATACCATTGCGGTCAACGTGGCCACTAATAGCAAGGGCAAGACGGTGACGTTTGGAATTCAGATGAAGAAAACGTCGTTGTGGTTGCAGAACTTCACGCTTTACAAGTTAAATAACGCGCAATTTAAGCAGTCCGCCAAAGTCTTACAACAAGAACCTTGGCACCTGACGCACCATTCGAGTCGACAGTTACAAGGAACGGTCAATATCAAGAAGACCCACCAAGTCCTCATGACGACCATCCCTTATTCTAAAGGCTGGCACGCAACGGTCGATGGCAAGGCTGTGGCAACTAAGAAGGTCATCAATACCTTCGTTGCGGTACCGCTAAGTCAGGGTAAGCATACGGTAACCTTGACTTACCGGCCACCACTGCTGCTGACCGGTAGTCTCATTACCGGAGTCGCTGCCGTTGGAACCGTCGCGTGGTTCGCATTGAAACGACGTCGACACTAATTATTACGTTTAAACTATTAAAGGCGTCTCCCGAATGAATTCATCTGGGAGACGCCTTTAGTATTTATTTTTGATTTAACGGACTAAACCTAATCCGCGTTTGGAATGTAATCATACTTAGGCCCGTCGTTATCGGGATCAAAATCGACGTTTAAATCATAGCCCTTAAAGAACCATTCATCCCGGTCGTTGACGTAATAGTTAACGCCATCTTTTTGCACCTCGCCGATTGGATTGTGGGGCTGATCATCGCGCATTAAACCGATCGAAAAGCCACTGTGAACGGCGGTCTTGCCGTAAGTTTTACCAAAAAAGCGCACCCCATTGCCAGTCGTTACACCCATATCATCATGAAACCATTTGCTGGCCGCATCCGTAATCGTAATTTTCATGTTGCCACCTCACTCTGTAATCGTTTACAGTTATTGTGCCTTGTTTACTCGTAAAACGCAACATTGCAACCCATTGAGCAAATCAGACCTAACCACTTAGGACGTAAAATAAACCAGTTATGCAATGTTGATTTACAACCTTTTAAAAATATGGTGTACTGATAACATCTTAGGAGGTGAGCCCCCGTGAAAGTTCGGGTCGTAACTGACAAAAATTCAACTGAACCCTGCCTGACCTTAACGATTCCGGAAGACTTTCCCCAACGGGATCAACTGGTTGCCGCGTTAACAAAAATTTCGCTGACGCCAGCTACGTTACCGGTTTCACAACACGGACAGGCCATCGCATTACCACTAACCGCCATTATGTTCATCGAAGCGACCGGTCACAACGTTGCGGTTCACACACCCGCCGCCGTTTATCGGGCTAGTGGATCCTTAACGGCAATTGCCACGACCCTACCGACTAACTTTCAACGGGTCTCAAAATCTGCGGTCGTGAACGTGCAGCGCGTCTACTCGCTCACTAAGACCCTTACTGGTAACTTACTAGCGTTTCAACAATCGCCGAAGCAATTATACGTCTCACGGCGCTACTACCGGCCACTAAAACTTATCTTAGAACAAAAGGAGTCCTTATAAATGAAACGAAATTGGTTTTGGGCCACTTTCTTAATCGTCAGTGCCGTCGTACTCGTGACGAGTCAACTTGGCTTGCTCACCGTCCACATCGGCTTTTGGGGTATTCTCTTCACCATCGTGTTAGTTGCCGCACTCATTAGCAGCTTACGTTACTTAAACATGGCCGGTGCGGTGTTTGCCCTTGCCTTCCTAGCCATTCTCTATGCCCGACCACTAGGAATCACCCAGTTGGTCCCATGGACGATTCTGGGCGCCGCGCTGCTTCTCAGCATTGGACTGAGCTTAATCATTCGCCCGCGCTACTTTAAGCCCAAAAACTGGGAATACTCGATGGATTGGAAGAAGCATCACCACCGTGACTCCCGCGGCACTATCAGCAACGCCAACGTCAAGATTGACTTATCATTTGGTAATAGCATTCGTTACGTCCACACTGACCAGTTTAAGACGGCCAACATTAACGTTTCCATGGCCGGTGCCAAGATCTACTTTGACGACGTCGAACTCGCTGGTCCAACCGCCGTGATCAATCTCGACCTCTCACTTGGTAGCATCGAGCTCTACGTGCCAAGTACTTGGCAGCTACAAATGAACGTGACTAACAGTATGGGCCACATCGAAACGGTCGGTCAGCCAACTAATGTCGGTCCCGTCGTATACGTGGACGGTAACCTCTCACTCGGGGAACTTAAGATCGTTTATATTTAGCTAAAGTTTGAAAGCATTAAAATAGGTACAATCGTTGTCACATCAAAAATTAATGACAAACAATAGGATTCTTCATCGCTCCGCTGGACAGAACTAGTGGGCTGCGCTAGGATTGGTTAAAAACCAGCTAAATCAATTTTTCCGGATTTGTTGGTAGATTGCTGATATCAGGTTTTTTCGGCTTTCAACATTTAGACATTTAATTAAAAAATCTAAAAAAAACGCATTCACAGCTGATTAGTTGTGAATGCGTTTTTGACGTTAGTAGCTTTAGGCGTTTTCAACCTTTAAGATTTTAACTTTCATGGAACCGGCTGGAATGTTAATCGTCACTTCTTCATCAACGCGGTGGCCAATTAAGCCCTTGGCAATTGGTGAATCGTTGGAAATTTTACCTTCCATTGGATCGGCTTCAGCGGCCCCAACAATGACGTAGCTTTCTGGTTCTTCGTCGGGTAATTCCTTAAACGTGACGGATTTACCAACGGAAACTTCATTTTTATCGATTTGTTCGCTATCGATGATTTCGGCGTATTGAAGCATGTGTTCAACCGTCTTAATCCGGTTTTCAAGCAAACTTTGTTCATTCTTTGCTGATTCGTATTCAGAGTTTTCGGATAAGTCACCGTAACTCCGAGCAATTTTAATTCGGTTAATAATTTCAGGGCGTTGGTTGATCTTAAGATCTTCAAGTTCTTTTTCGAGCTTGACCTTTCCCTCTTCTGTCATTGGATATGTTTTATCTTCGGCCAATGTTTCCACTCCTCTAATTCCTGTAATAGTTATATCAAAGACCAGCCTACCATTCTGAATTTTAAATGTAAACTCTCAAATTCAAAATAGCGCTGGTCTTTTAAGTTTGTTTATAAAATCGAGCGAACCTTAGTTGTCAGTAAATCAATGGCCACTTCGTTTTCCCCACCCTCGGGCACAATGATGTCCGCGTAACGCTTGGTTGGTTCCACAAATTGGTGATACATCGGCTTAACGGTCGCCAAGTATTGGCTGATTACGGAGTCTAACGTCCGGCCCCGTTCCTTGATATCCCGTTGAATACGGCGAATGATTCGAATGTCATCATCCGTATCGACAAAGACCTTGATATCCATCAAATCACGCAATCGTTGATCATCCAAAATCAAAACACCTTCGACGATAATCACGTCACGGGGTTCTTGATGAATGGTCTCACTGCTCCGGGTGTACTGTTCGTAATCATAGACCGGTTTTTCAATCGGTTCGTACGCCAGTAACTGCTGGATTTGTTTGATCATCAGGTCGGTATCAAAAGCCAACGGGTGGTCGTAGTTCACGGCGTGGCGTTGGGCCATCGTCATATCACTTTGATCATTGTAGTATGAATCTTGTTGTAAAATCAGTAATGATTGGCCAGACAATTGATTATAAATCGCCTTACTGACGGTCGTTTTACCACTACCAGAACCACCGGTCACACCGATAACGACTGGTCGTTGGTGATGTTTATTTTCGCTCATTTTAAAGTTAGCCCCGTTCTTATTTTTCAGCGGCTTCGTTATGTTTCGAAACCTTTTCAATGTTAGCTGCGTGTCCAGCCGCGTCCTTTGCATAGTAGACTTTCCCAGTCTTCAGATCCGCCACGAAATACATGTAACCCTTACTACGTTGTGCGGGATCTAAGACCGCCTTGATGGAAGTCAGGCTAGGACTGTTAAATGGACCAGGACCATAACCTAAGTTACGCCGTAAATTATAAGGCGAATTGGTTGCTAGGTCCTTTGCCGTTAACGTTGACTTAGTCGAGTTAATCGCATAGAACACGGAAATATCAGAGTCTAACCGCCACTTGGCATCCAAGCGGTTCAAGAAGACCCCGGCAATTAAACGCCGGTCCTTGTTAGTACTGCCTTCGCGTTCCACTAAGGAAGCTAAGGTCATGATTTCTTGGACTGACATCTTCGACTTCTTAACTTGACCATAGTATGGTTTTAACTCATCGTTCGTTTTCGAAACCATTTGCGTGACTAGCTGTTTCAGCGTTGTCTTCTTGCCCACTTCATACGTCGCTGGGAAAAGATACCCTTCCAAGTGATAACGAACTTGTTTAGCACTCATCGACGACGTCAGTAATTGTGGGTACTTTTGTGCTAAGGATTTTATGAACGTCTGGTCCTTCATCAAGGCTAAGAATTCAGCCGCGGTAAAGTCCGTCTGTTTTTGAACCGTCTTAGCAATCGTCGTAATCTGACTTCCTTCGACGACTAGCACCCGGCCACTAGAACTTTGAATTGGTTCGGATGAACCACCCTTGTTCAAGGACGTTGCAATTTGTGACAAACTCATCGACGGCTTTAATTGGTAATAGCCAGCGTGGAAGTTAGACAAGTTATGCGCTTTGGTCCAGTACTCAAACACAAAGCCACTCTTGATGACTTTGCTGGATTGCAAAATATTCGCAATCTTTTTACTATTGGCACCATATGGAATATCTACTTGCACAACCTGATTATCCTTGCTGTTGTACGGTTGTGTTGCGTTATCAAAATAACGGTAGCCCATGACACCAATAATAATCAATAGCACTAGTAAAATGCCAACTACGCCACCAATGACGTGTTTTGAAAATGATTTCCGCTGTTTTTGCACCGACCGTTTTGGTTCGGTCGACCCATGATCTTGTTGATCCTGGTTATCTTGGTCGTTATTCAAGCTTCGCCCCTCCATTTATTAATTAATCCTATCAATTATACAAAACTGTTGCTTGCTTTGCACTAGTTCACAACGAGTTTTAGTGATTTTTAAAGTTAATTGGCCAAGATTGCTTACTAAGACCCCGTTTAGGTCACTCGTAAACGATAACTTCACCCTACCACACCTTGTCTGAACTGGATACTGACTAGTCATACCGTCATTTGCTTTTCTACTAGACCACTTAACAAAATTCGCAATATTTATTGAAATTAGCTTCAATTCTGATTGGTATCCTGTTGCGATTTATAGCCAATTGGCCAAACATCAGCAGCCATTCATATGATAGCGTTTACATTGATTTGCAGATTTATTAGCACGGATAGCTATTCGGCTCATTAAAATTAAATTGCTACGGTTATTATGATTTCATTTCCAGGTAGACCAGTTGTTTTTTGCATCTAATAAGGTTATAACAGACTTTGAGAGAAGCTTTATTGATTAACGGGGGATTTTATAACATGCAACGACCAAAGAAACTAGTGACATTGCTGGGGATTATACTGATTGCCGGCTTATTAGTATCACTTCCAATCATGACCCACCATCGAAGTGCGGCGGCTAAAAATATGACGACCACTAAGAAAGTCACGAAGCCTTCCGTCATGCGGGCACCAATCAACTGGCGCAAATCTTCAGAAAAGGTCGCCTATCCCGACGTCAACAAATATCCGCATATGTGGATTCACGTTTCACTAAAAAAACAACGACTCTATTTGATGACTGGAAAACGCGTGCTCTATACCATGTACATTTCAACCGGTCGCGTAACGAATACCACTAAGACGCCACGGGGCACCTACCACGTTCAAGCTGAGCGGGGAAAATACTTTTACAGTGCGTCCGTTAACGAAGGCGCCTACTACTGGGTCTCATGGTTGAACCACGGTGAGTACTTATTTCACTCAACCCCCGTCGATACTCAGGGCCACATTATCAAATCTGACGCGGCGGACCTCGGCAAACGACCTTCATCACACGGGTGTGTTCATTTAAGTATTGCCGATTCAAAGTGGGTCTATAAAAACATTCGTTACAACACAAAAGTTGTCATTGACTAAAATAAAAAAAGACAAGGTCACAATCATCCAACAGACTTCTGAAGATTAACGGATGGCCATGTGAACTTGCCTTTTTATTTTAATTTGATTTAGCTTTTATCACGTTGTCCCACAAAAATCACAGTTTCCAATAACATCCAAAACGGGATTAACATCACAAACAAAATAAAGTACCAAAAGGCCTCATTAAAATTAACCTCGCTAAAGCCTAACCCCATGCAACACAGCGTCAGTAGCACCGCAACACCCTTTTGCATCTTAATTTTAACGGTAAAAAACGATGCGCCAAGGCCCACGAGCAAGAGGCCACACCCGACATAACCGATCAATTGATTGTCATCTAACTTAAAACCGGTTTGAACACCGGTGGCAAAATAGAGTGCGGCGACAAAGATCATTAAATAAGCGCCCGCAATAACTTGGATTCGAACATAATTTTTCATGCTGATTTCCTTAACTTAGAATTTGCTATCTGATAAATGTATCAAAACACAGTACGCTTGGCAACACATGATTATTTAGATTCGGCCACATAAAAAGGTAGTGCCAGCAACCATCACACAGTTGTTGGCACTACCTTTAATAATCACTAAAATTTAGATTTGCGTTAATGCCTGCACATTACCACTGCCCGACTTCGCTCAAATCAAACTTACTATCGTTATTACTGTCAGATAATCGGAGGTGGCCACTGATGGCATCGGTCGTGAAGGTGGTCTTGACCGGTGATTTTCCGGTCTTAGACCACGGACGGGCTGGAACAATTGCGTATTTTGCAATTGTTCCAGGCGAGGGGCAAGACCGATCCTCAGGCTTGACCCGGTCCCACGACCGCATGTCATCAGTGGCAACCGAAATAACTTATAAGTGGCTACTTAGCACTTAATTCTTAGCCTTGTCTTTTAAACAACCATTTAACGAATTTCCGCACCCAGCTCATCGGTCAAAGCGGCCAAGACCTTATCGAAGGCTTGGGTCACTTCATCGTCAACCAGCGTTGCGTTTTGATCACGGTAAGTTAACGTGTAAGCTAACGACTTCTTACCAGCTGGAACGTGACTACCGGTATAAACATCGAAGAGTTCAACACTTTGTAAGTGTGCGCCACCCTTGTCATTAATCAAGTCAACAATCGCCGCGTTCGTAACGGTGTCATTGATCAACATCGCAACGTCCCGTGTCATACTTGGGAATTTCGAGATTGGTTGATATTGTTGCCGTTCCTTTGGTAAGGCGATCAAGGCCGTTAAGTCGAGTTCGAAGACGTAGGTTTCACGAACCTTGTAAGCTTTGGCCGTGTTCGGGTGAATTTCACCGACAAACCCAACCAACTGGTCACCAACAAAGATGTTGGCTGTCCGACCAGGGTGCATTTCAGGATGGTCAGTCGTTGCGACATAGCTCACAGCGGCATCTAAAGCCAAGCTCTTCAAGTAACCTTCTACGATCCCCTTGATTTGATAAAAATCAACGGGTTGTTCAGCAACGCCCCAGCTCTTCTTCGTCATTGAGCCCGTGATGGCACCAGCAATGTGTTCGATTTCCTTTGGACGCACTTGTTCAGGCTGGCTGTAGAAGACCCGGCCCTCTTCGTATAAGGCCACGTTATGTTCTTTACGGGCATTATTGTAGGCTAAGTCATCTAGCAGACCAGAAACTAAGCTCAAACGTAACGTCGTCCGTTCTGAGCTCATTGGGAAGTCTAACTTAGTTACTTCACTTGGATGTAAGGCGAAGGCCTTAGCCTTTTCCTCAGTCGTCAATGAATAACTAATAGCCTGTGTTAAGCCGGCACTTTCCATTAATTTGCGTGAGTCCCGAATAACTTGTTGCGTTTCGTTCAACTTACCAATGGTTGGTTGGCCCGTTGGTAAAGTTGAAGGCAAGTTGTCGTAGCCGTATAACCGAGCAACTTCTTCGATCAAGTCAGCTGGAATATGAATATCCCAGCGACGAGGTGGTACGGTGACCGTATAAGTTTCACCATCAACCGTCGTTTCGAAGTCCAACCGTTTGAAGATGTCCGCAACTGCTTCAACGGATAACGTCGTCCCCAACACGTGGTTGATCTTGCTTAAGGTGATTGTTACCGTCGTTGGCTGAACATCTTCGTCGCGACCAATAACAACGTTCTTCGTCACGGTCCCGTCACTCAATTCAGCAATCATTGCGGCCGCTGCGTCCAAGGCCGTTTCGGTCATTCCATGATCAATGCCACGTTCGTAGCGCATGGAAGCTTCGCTGTGTAAATCGTGATTATGAGCCGTCTTCCGGATTTTAACCGCATCAAACACGGCGCCTTCCAAAGCAATCGACGTCGTTGCATCGGTCACTTCAGTATCCAAGCCACCCATGGTCCCTGCTAAACAGATTGGGGTATCTTCACTACAAATAACGAGGTCCGTTGGCAACAATTCGCGGTCTTCACCGTCCAAAGTTGTCATGTGTTCGCCGTCCTTGGCCAACCGAACGTTAACGTGCCCATTCTTCAATTGGTCAAAATCAAAGGCGTGTAATGGTTGCCCGTATTGCATCAAAATATAGTTCGTCGCATCAACAACGTTATTGATTGGACGCATCCCGGCATTCCAGATCCGAATTTGTAACCATAATGGACTTGGTTTGATCGTCACGTTTTTAATAAGACGCATCTTGTACATTGGAACGTCGTGTTCATCGGCATCGACCCGCACTTCTAATTGGTCGGTGGCGTCGTCTTGTTCGTCTTCATGTAAATCAACCGTTGGCATGTTAGGTGTTTGATCGTAAATGGCAGCCAATTCGTGCGCCGTCCCGTTCATGCTCAACATGTCCCCACGGTTAGGTGTGACGGACATATCGATAATTTCATCGTCCATTCCGAGGTAACCGAAGACGGGGTCGCCTGGAACCGCGTCGTCTGGCAAGATAAAGATTCCGTCAGCGACTTCCTTAGGCACTAACTTTTCATCAAAGCCAAGTTCGTCCAAGGCACAGATCATCCCGGCAGACTTCACGCCGCGCATCTTGCTCTTTTTAATCTTCGTGTGGTTGCCGATCCAAGAGTTAGGTAACGCTACGATGACTTTTTCGTCAGCCGCAACGTTGGGTGCGCCACAAACGATTTGAAGTGGTTCGTCTTCGCCAACGTCAACTTGGCAAACGTGTAAGTGGTCAGAATCAGGATGGGGTTCACAAGTTAAAATGTGCCCAACAACAACCTTTTTCTGTCCTTCATCGGGACGAATGACGCCGTCAACTTCAACGGCCGTCCGTTCAATTTTTTCTGCTAATTCATCGGCCGGAATGTCCAGCTTTAAATAATCCTTTAACCATTGGGTAGAAATTCTCATGTGGACTCCTCCTAACCTTTCTTGTAAAACTGTGACAAGAACCGAACATCGTTTAAGTAGAAGTTCCGGATATCATCAACACCGTATTTCAACATTGCAAAACGGTCTGGGCCTAAGCCAAAGGCAAACCCACCGTATACTTCGGGGTCGATCCCTGACATTTCAAGCACGTGGGGATGAACCATTCCGGCACCTAATACTTCGATCCAACCGGTTTGTTTACAGATGCCACAACCCTTACCGCCACAGTTGAAACAAGTCACATCGGCTTCAACGGATGGTTCCGTGAATGGGAAGTAGCTTGGCCGTAAGCGGACGTCGAATTGGTCCCCGAACAACGTCTTAGAAACTAACGTTAAGGTCCCTTTTAAATCGGCCATGGTGATGTGCTTGTCCACAACTAATCCTTCAATTTGATGGAATTGGTGTGAATGGGTCGCATCGTCGGTATCCCGACGATAAACGCGTCCAGGTGACAACACTTTTAATGGGCCCTTAGAGAAATCATGGTTTTCAAGTGACCGGGGTTGGTCAGCGGACGTTTGGGTCCGTAATAAGACTTCCTTAGTGATGTAGAACGTATCTTGCATATCACGTGCGGGGTGATCCTTAGGCAAGTTCAAACGTTCAAAGTTGTAGTAATCTTCTTCAACTTCATCACCATCAACGATTTGATAGCCCATTCCCATGAACAGGTCTTCTAATTCCGTGATAATTTGCGTAATCACGTGCGGTTGACCTTGGGCAACTTCACGTCCTGGTATGGTCACGTCTAATTTTTCCGCAGCCAATTGCTTATTGACCGCTAATTGCTCCAATTCTGCGCGCCGTTGATCAATCGCATTTTGAAGGCGATCACGCACGTCGTTAGCGTAAGCACCAACTTTAGGGCGTTCTTCGGGCGTTAAGTCCCGCATCCCACGTAAAACTTCCGTAATGGGACCCTTCTTACCAAGTAAATCGACTTTAACTTGGTTGACTTTTTTCAACACATCGGCGGACTTAATGTCGGCCAAGCCTTGATCACGTAATTCAGTTAACCGATCTTGTAAACTCATATGCTTCCTCCAATATTTTTATTAACGTTTGACGACAAAAAAAGACCTCGCCCAAAAAGGGACGAGGTCATCGCGGTACCACCCTTGTTCACGCTATTCAATCCTAGCGTGCACTTTTCCCGTAGTAACGGTCGGGTGACCGGAAAATTATTTGTTATCAAAAACGCCCAATTTCAGCTCGGAGAGTGAATTCATTAGCTTAAACGCCGGGGTGCTTACAATCGATGACACCCGTCCCTAAGACGTCGCTCCTAACTACTATTTCTCGTCACAGCTTTTATCTACAATGTAAGTCTAGGCTAAAGCCCTAATTCCGTCAACCCATTAATTACACTGAGTTGGACTAAACCACTTATCAGACCAAGTGTGGACGGTATCCATCACTTGCCGGAGATCCTTCCCCTTGGTCGTTAAGCTGTATTCAATCAGTGCGGAATCACAGTGCGTGACCCGACTAACAATCCCATTGGCTTCAAGTTCTTTCAAGCGAACCACCAGTACCCGGTCACTACACTTAGGAATGCGCCGTGCCAAGTTCTTAAAACGTTGTGGCCCATCTTCGAGTAAAACGTCAATGATTAGACCATTCCACTTCTTACCCAAAATGGAAAAAGTCTTTTCAAATTTGGGACACAGCTCAAAATCGACGGCTGAGTCTTCAACCGTATCAACTATCATTTCTGACATATGCATGACCTGCTATGCAAAATATAGAGAAATGTAGAAAATCATGGCTGATGTCTACATTTAGAAAGATTGCATATTTCCTTTCTTGGTTTTTGCTTGCTGCCGTTATGACGCCAGTATTCCGATATTCCACTAGGGAGTAATCGCATTGACCAACTATGACAGCTTAAGGACTTTAGCCAGCCCCGTTAAATCTTTATTTTTTAGATTAAATCTAGTAAATTGGCAACGGCATTTTCATCACGATCGAGCACTGCACCACAACTATAACAAACATATTCATTATGTTTAGTCCGATGTGCTGCATTGCCTTGTAATGTGATTTTGTCGTCACCAACTTTGATATAGCCGCACTTTGAACAGCGTTGCGTTGAAGGATAGTGTCGATTTGCTAGAATCAGCTCTTTACCGTACCACTTACACTTATAACTTAGTATCTGCCGGAAATAGCCAAACATTGCCCGTTGTAAGCCTTTGGAAGCAACGTGGCTCATCTGCATATCTTTGACGGACAAGTCTTCAATCACAATTTTGTCGTAATTATTGATGAGTTTCATCGTAAACTTTTGTATGATGTCATGCTGGATGTTGGTAACTTTTCGATAGTCACGCTGCAATTTGGCTCTCATTGCAATATAACGACTACCCTTGGTTGCCTTATTACCATTCACGACTCGTTTATGAGCTAGCTGCTTTTGGTAAAACTTGATGCGCTGATACAACTTACGTAGCCGTTTCGGCAAGGTATCAACAACACCGGCAGTGTAATTCAAATGACCAACGTTCACGTCAACAGCTGATTTATCACCAGTTTTTGGCTTGGCAGCAAGTTCAACTTCAAAGGGAAGACTGGCCCAGTATTTCCCATTTTCACGATAAATACTGACCACCTTTAGTGCGCCTGACAAATCAGTATGTTTACTAATCCTGATGTCGTACCAATTCTTGGTACCACGTGGTTTGTCTAAGCGAAGCTTACCCGCGACAATTTTAGCCCGGTCAGTTTTAAACCCCTGACGAGCAGCCTTTTTGGATTTGAACGCTGGTTTACTCCAATCGGGTTGTGCCTTGTCAAAGAAGTTCTGCCAAGCTGCTCCTAAATCAACAATCGCCAATTGTAAGGTACGTGCTGATAACTCATACTGCCAATCAGCTTTATTCGCGACCAATTCATTTCGAACTGAATAAGAGCTAGGGCGGGGACTATTGGAATCAAGTGTATACAAATCATACATGTCATTCCAAGTAGCCAGTCCCTCATTCCAGCAATACCGCCGATAATCACAAAGGCTATCGAGCACCTTTTTCATATGACGATTAGGATAAAGCCTTACTTTTTGTGTTCGAATCATCAGCATCATCGCCACCCAAATTAGTGTTGTCTTTTCACTTCTCACTATAATTTAGACTACTATTGATGTCAGTGATTTAATCATTGCCAAGCTCGCCACCTCCATATTTACTCTCTACGGGGAGCTTGGTATTCTTTTCTACATAGTTCCACATCTTTCTATATTTTAGTTAATGATTACTTCCTCCAAAAAATTCGATTAACCGGCGGAGACCTTACCTCGGAACCGATCTAACTGTTTGGCCACTTTGTTACGTAGTGGGCCAAAAAATTCGTGTTCTGCTTCATAATCGTCGACTAAGGAAACGAGCAAACTTTCTCGATATTTAGGAACGGCTAACGTCGCCCCAAACATGTGCTTCAAAATGATATCCTTTTCCATCGGTGTTAATTTGGTTAACTTTTCAGCGTTTCGTAACGCGACCCGTGGGTGGATAAATGCGTGCGACCCTAAATCAAACTTGGTTTCACGCCAGTCATAATAAAACAAATCATGCAATAATCCACCACGAGCAACTGCCGTCGTATTAAGATGCCATTTCTTCGCTAAAACATAACTATCATATGAAACTGCAATTGAATGATCTAAGCGATTCGAATGATGGTGCTGAGTAAAATCTGCCAACCGCTGTACTTCTGGTTGAGCTAACAAATCTGCAACTAGCGCCACGTATTCAGAATCTTGTTTCCACGCATTAGTTTTCATTAAAAGCTCCCTTTGTTAATAACTACCGCTATTCTACTAAAAAGTAAGTAACTTTAAAAGTATTTTGCCCAATTTAAACGTCATTCTTACTAATTGTAACCTAGTGGTATAACCCGAACATGAGAATCCCGGCTGCAACCGCAACATTTAAAGATTCCGCACGTCCTTTAATCGGAATATATAAGTTTTGATCCGTTTGCGCTAAGAGCGCTTTGCTCATCCCGTTACCTTCATTCCCCATCACGAGGCCAAACGCTGCGGGGGCGTCGACGTCTTGATACTGCACGGCTTCCGGATTCAACTCCGAACCGTACACTGGAACGTTGTCGGCATGCAGCCGGTCAACTAGGGTCGTTAAATCGGTGCTAATTAAATGAAGATGGAACTGACTACCTTGCATGGCCCGCTCAACTTTTGGTTGATGGACGTCGACCGTCCCCTGTCCAAATGCCACCCCGGCAAAGCCCGCAGCGTCCGCTGTTCGCACCATGGTCCCAATATTACCAGGATCCTGGACGTTATCGAGTAATAACCATGGCCGGGTCAAGTCTAGATCTGCTAACTCATCGTCCTTGGCGTCTGGTAAAACAACTAGGGCAAATACACCTTGGGGCGTAACGGTGGCGCTAATATGAGCTGCAACCTCCTCAGAGATTTCAATCAGCGCCGGAAACTTGGTTAAGTCCGGATCGGTGGCCAATTGTTTTTCGGTAATCAGTAACGTTTTAATGGGAATATGCGCTTTAACGGCTTCGTTAACTAAGTGCCAGCCGTCTAACAAGTACATGCCCTGCTGCTTACGGCCTTTTTTGGTCTGTAATTTTTTCCACGCTTTAACGTGCACGTTTTGTAAAGAATTGATTTTTTCCACGGTATGAACTTCCTTTTCGTCCTTGCAAGGTCTCCCGTGCCGAGAGATCTCACGATTTATTTTCAAGTATAGCATATCGCCCGCATCACACTTCCATGCTATTATATTAGTGTATGGGTTATTATGATTTACAATTAAAGGAAGTGACAGTATGCGCGCAGTAACTCTGCAAGCCAGCGGCCGCGTTCAAGGGGTTGGCTTTCGCTGGGCCACAAAGGTCGCCGCGGATAAGTGTGGTGTCAACGGAATTGTTCGAAATTTAATGGATGGCTCCGTATTCATTGAAGCGGAAGGCGAAGATCAACGGGTTCAAGTCTTTATTGACGTGATCAAACAATCGCCGACCGATTTTGGTAAGGTTAACAAGCTCATTGTTAACGATGTTGAACCACAAAACTACCACAATTTTCGGATAACTAATTGAAATCCCCGTTCAGGTTTAGTATCATCAAGTTTATATATCTTTAATAAAGGGGATTATGATCTATTGAAATCTAAAAAAGGCCTCACATTAGCGTTGACGTTAACTACGCTGACGTTATTTCTGAGTGGCTGTGTACAGACAACTAAGTCTGGGAAACCATACGGCTTTGTCTACGACTACCTAGCACGTCCTGGTCAAGCCGTTATGCAATGGCTATCACACATCTTAGGCAATAACTATGGCTGGGCAATCATCGGTTTGACGGTCATCGTGCGATTAGTACTTTTACCAATGATGATTAGTCAGCAACGCAAGTCCACGTACCAACAAGAAAAAATGTCTGCCGTTAAACCGCAGATGCAAAAGATTCAAGCCCGGCAAAAAGCCGCGACAACGCAGGAAGAAAAAGCTGCTATCAGTAACGAAATGATGCAGCTTTACAAGCAAAACGGCATTAGCATGACTGGTGGGATCGGTTGTTTACCATTGTTGATTCAACTGCCCGTCTTCTCAGCCCTCTACTATGCCATCCGCTTCTCACCTGAGTTGCAAAGTGCCACGTTCATGGGGATCTCCTTAGGGAAATCCAGTTTACTTTTGGCCATCTTAGCCTTCTTGTCTTACTTGGCTCAAGGCTACCTTTCAATGATTGGTTTGCCAGATGATCAAAAGAAGCAAATGCGGATGATGCTCGTCATGAGTCCAATCATGATTTTATTCGTGTCCATGTCAGCACCCGCTGGTTTAGGGCTGTACTTCTTCGTTGGTGGGTTATTCGCCTGCTTACAAACGCTCATCATCAACTTCTTCCGCCCACGGATTCGGCGCGAAGTTGAAGCTGAACTGAAGAAGCACCCCATCAAGACCCCAACCCCAGCGTCAGTTGCACAAGCTAAGCCAGTTAACGCAACTGAAAGTGACGTTAATCCTAAGCCACGTAACCAAGCGCCTGGCAAAGGTCGTAATGCTGGTAAACAGCAACGCCATCACCGCAACTAGTTAACTCTTTAAGACAAACAAAACGGCATCTCGATTATTTCATCGGGATGCCGTTTTTCTGTACACTTATTAATTTACAATCCAGACTCGTTTTCCTCGTTTAATTTGTCGCAGTCAATAATCAACTGACAAACTTCCCGATCGGGTGTGAGTTTCATGGAGTACTTGCGTCCAAATTCAATCATCGTATGGTGGGCTTGGTGCAATTCTTTAGGATCCAGCACCCCAACGATTTTTTGTTCAACTTGTAGTGGTGACGCGGCCTGGTCGACAAAGTGTAACCGTTTAGAAATTGCCGAGACGTGGGTATCCACCGCAAACGTATTCTGATCAAAGACATCGCTTAAGACCACGTTAGCCGTTTTCCGACCAGCGCCCGGTAAGGCCATGATACCCTTGCGATCCGTTGGCACCACGTCATGCAGATCTTCATGGACGATTCGAGCCGTTTTGATAATGTTTTTAGCTTTATTCCGGAACAAGCCAACACTTTTAATGATTTGCTCAACATCGGTGACGTCCGCCACCATCAAATCCTTAGGTTCCGGATACTTGCCAAATAACACCGGTGTCACTTTATTGACCGATACGTCCGTGGCCTGCGCACTTAAAATCACCGACACCAAGTACTGAAACGGGGTCCGTGAATCCAGGGAAGGCCCCACCGGCCCCATTTCTTTTTCCATTTGATGAATGGCCCATACAATTTGTTCGTCCTTCAACATACGCTACTTCACTTCTTTCAAGCTTCAGTCATTACCTAAAAATTGAAACACTTAAAATCGTTACCGCACCGCCCAGTAAAAGCGGCTCCTAAATTAACCGCTCCGTCGGTCAGAGTTGATGTGCTGTGGGGGGACGGTCGTAGCCAAAGGACGGTCTGCAACCTCAATTCAAAGCCGAAAACCCACGTCTTTGAATTGCCCCGCAATATCCGTCGGCTAAGAACCGCCGTCTGATATTGCCGACACAGCACACCAACTCTGCCGACTTCGCTAAACATAAATTTTTACTCTTCAATCTCTAGTAATTACTTCTATCTTACCCGAAAAGTGCTCAGTAAGACTCGTTAAAGAAAACTTTTTAAAATTATTTTAGCCGGCAATAAAAATCATTCCGGGATCGGTGCAAGACGTTTCCCAGGCTTGGACCGGTCCCACGACCGCATGTTATCAGCGACAACCGGACTAGCTATTGATACAACAACAAAAAAGACGGCCAGTCCGCTTCAATGAGAAGCGCCTGTCCGTCTTAATGACGATTTTAATTAAAAGATAATTCCTAAAATCAATCCTACTAATTGCATTCCTTGAAACATCATCAAGTTTTGTGGTGCGGTGTTAAAGGTCGTTTCCTTAACTTGTTCCGCATTGAAGGCCCGAATATTTTTCAAAATCTTAGGTAATACTAGTAATACTAAGAGTTGATAAATTGGCAAAATCTGTAAGATGACGCTAATGATAACGGGGATATAACCGAGCAATGCTAGCGTATCGTAAACCTGCAATGACCGCTTCGTCCCGATGTAGTAAGGTACCGTGTACCGTTCATTGCGGATATCTTGTTGTAAATCGGAAATATTGTCGGCAAGCATAATGTTTGCAACTAGGAAAATTCCTGGTAGCCCAACTAGAATCATCACCAAAATATTTTGTAAGTTTCCAACGACCGCAAAGCTTGGCCAGTCAAAGGTGAAGCCCGCTAACACGGACGTCGCAACGTTCATATAAACGCTCAGGAAAAATACCCCAAAGCCTTCAACGCAACCAGACAATAATTCACCCAATGGGAACCGTGAGAATGGCACTGGGCCGTACGTATAGAAAACCGCCACACCAATTGCGGCCGCCCCCATAAAGAGTAACAACAGGTTCGTCTTAAAGACCAACACGAGACCTAAAATAATTGCTGTTGCTAACATGGCCAACATCATGTTCATTGATCGCCGTGGTGATAAATGTTCACGACCAACGATGTTATAAGTATCGCGGTAATGAATATCCTTGGCTAAATAATAGTCCTGCACGTTATTGAAACCCGTTACAAATAACGCAATTGCGACTTGCGCAATTAGATAAATTAAAGAATTTACCCAATTAAACGCGTGGAAATAATAGATTGAAAACAAAATACCAATGAAGTAAGGTACCACACTAGCTGCTTTTGCATTCAACCGAATGAATTGCAAGAAAATCTTGAATGTCATCGGCCGATAAGCCGTTTCGTTTGTCAACAGTTTCGCCCCCCGAATTAATTTACTGCACTTCCACTATAACAAAGATTAGTGTTTGTGAAAACCGGCTCAAGTGAATAGTGAGCCCTTTTGATACCTATTTTGAGCAAAATAACCGTTCAGAAATAAGTCACATTCCTGAACGGTTATTTAAATTTCACCCAAATATTTTGCTTAATTATCCGTCATTTGTAGGATGGCGGGACCACGATTCGTCAAGACGAACCCTTGATTGCTTTGGTGCATGAACATCATGCCTTCAAACTCACGGTCACCCGTGAAGTTCGTGGCACTAACGTCACTGGCATCTAATTGCCCGAGTTTGTCCACCGGAACCGAGAAAATACTACCATTAGACACGAGGTACAAGCGGTTATTAGCGCCATTGTAGCTCATCGACTGGACAACTTCTCCTGGTACCCTGCTGAGTCCTTGCATGACTAAGTTAAAATGAACCCGGTCAGTACTGATCTGCCCTTTGTAAATTTTGGCCGAGTTTAGCGGTGCCGTTGGCCAGGCCGAAAGCGTATGGGTCCAATAATAGGCGTTCCCATCATTATCAAACGCTAAGACGCTACCCATGTGCATCCCCGATTTCAACGTAAAGTTAACCGCGGCATCTGGTTTCAATGTCTCTGGATTTAACCGTTCAACCGTCGACTGGTCGTCCGCTTGGTGCTTCTTAACAAACCATAGTTCGTTTGTCCGCGGATTCAACGCTAACGACTGTGCGTGACCAGTGTTGAAGGTTGGCCCAACTTTGATGCACTTCAAAATAGCTTTATCCTTGCTCGTCGCCTTATTGTGATACTGGTTAACGGCAGCCTTGCGGATCAACTGCATCTGCCCGTTTTTTCGCGTGCCTAACGTCGTCAACTTTTGCCAGTCATAGCGGATGACCCACCCCATCTGAGCGTCATTCCCCTTGCCACTCTTATCCACGTACATCACGTATAAGTAATGGTCATCTTTAGAGAACGTCGCACTTTGAGGGTTGGAATTAATCCCCTTTGTTGACTGACTGTCCAAGGGCAAATACATCGTCGACGTCAAAGCGTAATCGCTGTCCGCACCAGTATGGCGAACAACGCTTAACGTTTCGCTTTTAGTTTGAAGGGTCTTCTTTGCCTTGTACGTTGGGGAATATTGATACTTATATCGCGCCAAGGCGTATTCACTCGGAACGTCAACCGTCGAAAAGTCTTCCGATTTATACGGATCGATCGTATTGCCGGCAACGTTGTAAGACGTGATGCCGTCAACCGTTTCACCAAGCGTCGTTAGACCACTCACTGTTGGTTCGGGGACAACGGGCGCTTTAGTCGTCAAATAGCCATTCCAGACCCAGCCCTTCGTTTTCCCAGCTTTAACGTAGTAATACGTGGTCTTTTTATTCTTCTTATAAACCGTCCGCTTTTGCGTTCTTGTGTATTTTTGGTCAGCAACCAGCTTGACGCCCTGCTTAAAGGCCACGTAGCTATTCTTACCCGTTAACTGATAAATCTTACCTGACTTTGCGTTCTTATAATAAGCTTTAGCGGCCGTTTTCTTGGCGGTGGTTGCCTGACCATTCTTACCGGCTTTTAATTGACTTGCTTTGACCCACCCAGCCGCTTTATTCTTGGCAGCTTTAACGTAGTAGTAGCGCGTCTTTTTGCCCTTTTTAGTCACAAACATCTGCTTAGAACGCGTCCACGTTGTCTTCGTATAGTTTTTCAACGCGTGGTTAGACTTTAAGACGGGCTTCTTTAGCGTTCCACTTAACTTGTACGTCTTTCCGGTTTTGCTTAGCGAATAATACGCCTTATGGCTCACCTTAGTCGCCTTAGTTCGATAAGTCTTGCTAACTTTAGTGACCTTTTTCCCCCGTCGTTTGCTTGCGGCTGCGGTCGTTGATTGCACACTAGCCCCAATCACCGCGACACTGCTTAACAACGTGACGCCTAAAAAGACGTGTTGTTTGAAATTCATCCCTGACACTCCCTACAAAAATTAATACTTAGAAACAAAAAACACTAATCCTAAAATCAGTGTTTTTAGCAACCATGATAAAAGTTTATTTGTTATTCATTTGGAAAAGCGCTGGTCCCCGGTTTAACAAGACGTAGCCTGAATTGCTGCGGTGCATGAAGGCAACCCCTTCAAATTCCCGTTTACCAGTGAAGTTCGTGGCACTAACGTCACTCGACTTCAAATGGCCCAACTTGCTTGTCGGTACGGAGAAGATACTCCCGTTAGACACGAGGTACAACCGCTTATTGGCTTGGTTGTAACCCATGGACTGGACGATTTCACCAGGACCCTTGCTCAAGCCTTGCATAACCAGGCTGAACCGAACCCGTTTCGTACTGATTTGGCCCTTATAGATCTTAGCAGAGTTAACTGGTGCTGTTGGCCAAGCCGCAACCGTATGGGTCCAGAAGTAAGCATTCCCAGCGTTATCAAAGGCTAAAACGCCACCCATGCTTAACGTGGACTTCAACGTAAAGTTGACCGCAGCGTCCGGCTTCAAAGTGCTGGCGTTTAATCGTTCAACCGTCGCTTTGACACCTGATTTATGATCTTTAATGAACCATAATTCGTTGGTCTTCGGGTTCAACGTCAATGACTGCGCGTGACCTGAATTAAACGTTGGTCCAACTTTAATGCAATTTAAAATGGCCCGATCTTGGCTCGTTACCCGATCATGATACTGATCGACGGCGGCTTGCCGAATCAATTCCATTTGCCCGTTCTTCCGCGTGCCTAACGCCGTCAGCTTTTGCCAGTCATAACGAATGACCCAGCCCTTTTGCGTATCGGCGTCCGTCCCGCTTTTATCAACGTACATGACGTACAAGTAATGGTCATCCTTAGAAAAAGTGGCACTTTGCGGGTTAGAGTTGCGTCCCTTTTCATTGGCGCTATCTAATGGCAAGTACATGGTTGAACGTAAATCATAGTTACTGTTAGCACCCATGTGCCGCACAACCCCCAACGTTTCGCTCTTAGGTTGTAACGTTTGATCTGCGTGGTAAGTTGCCGAATATTGGTAAGCGTAGTTCTTAACAAAGTAGGCGTTAGGAACTTTCACCGTTGAGAAATTTTTCGACAAGTATGGTGCAATGACGTCGCCAGTTGTATGGTACGTTGTCATCCCATTGGCCGTTGTGCCCCGCGTCGTCAAACCACGTTTACTTTTGGCTTTGGCCTTAGCTTTTGCTTTGGCCTTGGCCTTAGACTTGGCTTTTGCTTTAGCTTTGGCTTTGGTCTTTGCTTTAGCCTTAGACTTGGCCTTGGTCTTTGCTTTAGCTTTTGCTTTGGCCTTTGATTTCGATTTGGATTTTGCCTTAGCTTTAGTTTTGGCTTTGACAGGTGCCTTAGTCGTTAAATCACCACTCCAGACCCAGCCCGTCGTCTTGCCTTGTTTGACGTAGTAATACGTCATCTTTTTTCCGTGCTTATAAACGTAACGCTTTTGCGTTCTGGTGTATTTTTTATTAGCCGCTAACTTCCGAGCGCTCTTCAGGGTCACATAACGATTCTTACCCTTTAATTGGTAAATCTTTCCTGCTTTAGCGTTCTTATAGTAAGCTTTGGTCGCCACTTTCTTAGGCGTCGTTGCTTGACCGTTCTTCCCGGCCTTTAACGCACTCGCCTTGACCCAACCAGTGGCGTGGTCCTTGGCGTTGGTCACGTAATAGTAACGAACTTTTTTACCCTTTTTAGTGACAACCATTTGTTTGGAGCGGGTCCACGTCGTTTTTACATACTGCTTCAACGTGTGGTTAGCCTTTAAAACTGGCTTTTTGAGTGAACCACTCAATTTGTAAGTCTTTCCGGTTTTACTTAGCGAATAATACGACTTATGACTCACCTTGGTGGCCTTTGTCCGATAAGTCTTGCTAACCTTGGTAACCTTTTTTCCCCGACGTTTGCTTGCGACAACGTTGTTTGGTTGTGTACTCGTCCCAATCAACGCCGCACTCCCTAATAACGCCATACCTAACGCGACGTGTTGCTTCAAATTCATGCCCGACACTCCTCATAAAATTGTTTCTTAAAAATTAAATACAACGTTATTTACTAGTCATAGTCGTTTCCCCGCGATTACGATAACGCCTTAATTAATTCTAACATAAACATACATAATTAATTTAATAACATTGAACTTGTGTTCATGATAAAAAAAGCTGCCGGAAAATTCTCAATCAATAAGAATTTCCGACAGCTTTTCGCTGAAATGTTTATTTAGATGACTTCGTATCCCCATCATCGTGTTCATGATCATCTAACGGGGGCTCATCTTTACTGTAAATCGCCGGCTTGATTCCCACCGGTAACTCGGTTTTAGCAATTTTTTCAACTTTATCCGTTTCAGCTTGGGCTTCTGCTAAGAGTTCAGGGTCACGCAAAATCGGTAAGTGGAAGCGGAAGATCGACCCTTGGCCAACGACCGATTCCACACTGATTTTACCGTGGTACCCTTCAACTAACCGTTGGGCGATCGACAACCCTAGTCCGTTACCACCCTTATCGCGGCTACGCGCCTTATCGACCCGGTAGAAACGGTTGAAAACGCGGTCCAGATTATCTTTGGAGATTCCTTCACCAAAGTCTTGTACCGCGACTTCGATGTAGCGAATGTCCGTCGAAAGGGACAAATGGATCTCCTTGCGTTTCGTCGAATACTTAACGGCGTTATCCAGTAAGATAATTAGTAGCTGTTCCAAGTGGTTGCGATAAATCTGCGCATAAACGGGCTTCTTAACGTCGTCATCAAACGTAAACCGGAAGTCTGGGTGAATCATCTTAAAGTCGTTAAACGCTTGAGTGACGAGTTTTTGCACGTCAGTCGTCTCGTGGCTAAAGTTGATTTCCAACTGTTCAGCCCGGGACAGGTCCAACATTTCTTGAACTAAGCTCTGCATCCGCTTAGTTTCAGACAAACTCGCTGCCAGCGATTCGGACAAGACTTGCGGATCATCCTTACCCCACCGGTTCAATAATTCCATGTGACCTTGAATAATGGCGACCGGCGTCCGCAGTTCGTGGGAAACATCTTCCACGAATTGCTGCTGCTGCGTGATATAGCGTTGCATTTGGTCCAACATGTCGTTGAACAAAACGGCTAAATCAGACAGTTCGTCATTCCGACGCAAATCAGGCACACGTGAATCCGTTTGGGGATCGGCGTTGACGGCGTTAATGGTCTCTTTGATTTGACGCATTGGCCGCAGTAAGAAGGCCGCCAAGAAGTAACCCAGTAGCGTTGCGCCAAAGATGGCAATCATCGTCATGACAACAAAAATCCAGACTAAGTTATACGTCGTATTGTGATAATCGGACAAACTATCCGTTACTTGCGCATAACCAATCAGTTTATGCGTGGCCGTTGCGCGAATCGGTGCCCGCCCCACTAACTGAGCCGCGTGCCCACGTCCGACCATGCTGACTTGACGCTTCGTACTTTTCTGAAATTCGTGGGAATCTTTGCGTGAAATGTATAGCGTCGTCCCGTGCGGATCATAGACCGTGACGGCAAGGTTGGTCCGTGATAGGGCCGTTAACTCTGAATCCGAAAAGATTTTTCCTTGAATGGCGCCCCGTTTCCGCTCATACATTCCTGAAGCTGGCTCAACACTGGCTTCTGGTTGTAACTTAGCGGCAACCGAGTGAATGGTCAGGCCCTTGGGCTCCGTCCGTAGAGACTGTTGTACCGTCGTGATGGCACTAACAACGTCACGTTGTTCCTGGCGCAATAAGAGGTTCGTGAAACTCTTATAGACCAGCATTGAAAAACAAATAAAAATGAGCGCGGTCCCAATTGCGGTCCCGAGCGCCCATTTCCATTTTAACGACCAACGTTTTCGTTGCTTCGGCATCACTTGATCCTCAGCTTGGTCAGTCATTAGGAACGGATCACGTATCCTGTCCCACGAACTGTTTGAATATAACTCTTTTCACCTGGCCGGTCGATCTTGTTCCGTAAGTAACGAATGTAGACGTCCACCACGTTAGTTTCGACTTCTGATTCGTAGCCCCAAACCTTATTCAATAAAACGTCACGTGCTAAGACGACGTTGATGTTTTCCATTAACGTTAATAATAATTCGTATTCACGCTTCGTTAAATTAATGACTTCGTCACCACGCTTAACGACTAAATTTTCCTTTTCAATCGTCAAGTCTTTGTAAGTGACCGTCGTTTGTTTCGTACTTTGTTGTTCGCTTTCCAAATCGATGCGCCGTAAAAGTGCCCGTAAGCGCGCCAACAATTCTTCAATCGCAAATGGTTTAACGATGTAGTCATCGGCACCGTGGTCTAAACCGGAAACCCGGTCAATCACGGAATCTCTGGCCGTCATCATGATGATTGGGGTATTCTTAACTTCGCGAACACGCCGGCAAACTTCCAACCCATTTAATTCTGGTAACATCAAGTCTAGTAAGATGGCATCAAAATCTTCAGCTAAGGCGGCGTCTAACCCCTTACGACCGTTATATTCAACTTGAATATCGTAGCCTTCGTGCTTTAATTCAAGCTCAACAAACCGCGCGAGATTTTTTTCATCTTCAATAATTAATATCCGACTCATTTACTTTTAGTCACTCCTAATATTCAACTTATCTAAGAACCTTGCATAACTGCACTTTTAGCGCAGTTACTGGCATTCACATTATACAACATGTTATTTTAACATGAATAAGCTAAATTTCATACACTAGAAATTTAGGCAGTTCCTAATATAAATCTAATTTTACAAGGAAAAGCTTAAAATTCAATTCATTTGGTCTTTACGATTTCTCATCATCTGAACTCGGATGATGCGTATGCCACTGCTTAATGGCTGCCAATCTTTGGTGCCAAGCCTTTTCCTGTCCCTGATCAGTCGGTTCATAATACGTGTGACCACTCAGCGTTTCCGGCATGGTTTGCATATCCGTTAATTTATCATCGGTATCATGCGCATATTGATAATGCGCCCCGTAACCTAAATTCTTCATCAACTTTGTCGGTGCATTCCGAATTTGCAGTGGTACCGGCAAGTTCCCGGTCGCTTTGATATCCGCATTCGCCTTAGACTGCGCAACGTATAACGCGTTGGACTTTGGCGCTAACGCTAAGTAGGTCACTGCCTCCGTCAAGTTAACGTTACATTCCGGCATCCCAATCAACTGGCAGGCTTGGTACGCAGCCACCGTTAACGGCAACGCTTGGCGATCGGCTAACCCCACGTCTTCACTAGCAAAGCGAATCAACCGCCGTGCGATGTAGAGGGGATCTTCGCCCCCGTTCAACATGCGCATCAGCCAATAAATGGCCGCGTCGACGTCACTGTTACGCATCGATTTGTGTAACGCCGAAATGATGTTATAGTGTTCCTCACCATTTTTATCGTAACGTAACGATTTGGTATTAATCAGCTGGGATAGTCCCGCGGCCGTGATGGTAACTTGCTGCCCATCACGTTCCCCATTTAAAACGGCCATTTCTAACGTATTTAGCGCCATCCGGCCATCTCCGTTAGCAAATTCTGCAATCAGGGGCAACGTATCGGGCTGCATGTTTATTTTTAAATTAGGAAAACCGTTGGGATTGTCGAGGGCGGCCTGCAGGATCTGCATTAACGCATCCGTCGACAACTCTTTTAGGACTAAGACTTTACACCGCGACAGTAACGCAGCGTTGATTTCAAACGATGGGTTTTCAGTTGTCGCCCCAATCAGGGTAATACTGCCACGTTCGACATACGGTAAAAAGGCGTCTTGCTGTGCCTTATTGAACCGATGGATTTCGTCAATAAAAACAATGGTCTTCTCACCAAAATCCCGGTTGGCTTCCGCTTCATCCATAATTTTTCGAATCTCTTTAATCCCACTTGAGACCGCACTAAACGTAATAAAATGTGACTCCGTTTGTTGCGCAATAATTTCCGCTAACGTTGTCTTACCGACCCCCGGGGGACCCCAGAAAATCAAGGATGGTAACTGGTCTTCAGCAATCAGTTGCCGTAACAACTTGCCCGGCCCTAAGAGGTGATCTTGCCCCTTAAAACCGTCTAAATTAGTGGGTCGCACCCGGTAGGCCAGTGGGCTACTGGCGGCGTGTTCCGGATTAAAAAGTGACTCTTGTCGCATACTACACCCCCGCTCTATTGATCATCATACTTTCATTTTATCACGAACGTACGTTCTAAACAAAGCTAATGACTACAGATTAAAAATAATATCAACACCATAATGGCTATATTAGCTACTCCGTCGGGCAGAATTGAGTTCTATGGTGGACGAGACCCCGATGCAAAACCGATACAGCATTCCACCCCCTTTTAATTCCACTAAAACAAATGTATTATTGCTATTTTAGTCGGATAATCGGAGGCCGTCGTTGATAGCATCGGTCGTGCAGGTGGCTTTTGACCGGTGTTTTCCCGGTCTTAGGCCACGGACGGTCCGGGACAATTGCGCTTTTTGCAAGTGTTCCGGGCGAGGGGCAAGACGTTTCTCAGGCTTAACCCGGTCCCACGACCGCATGTTATCAGCGACAGCCGGACTGGGTTCAATTTTATTAGACTAACGACCAAAAAAAAGCCCCCGCAAATGCGGAGACTTTTCATTATTAACGATTTATTGTTCTTTGTACCAAGTGTAGTGGTATGCCCCGTCGCGGTCAGTCCGTTCGTAGGTATGTGCACCAAAGTAGTCCCGTTGTGCTTGTAACAAGTTAGCAGGTAAAACTTCTGCCCGGTATGAATCGTAGTACGAGATGGCAGCACTGAATGAAGGCATTGGTACGCCGGCTTGGATAGCCAAGCTTAAGACGTCACGAGTTGATTGTTGGTACTTAGCTGCGATATCAGCAAAGTAGTCGTCCATCAACAAGTTGTTTAAATCTGGCTTCTTATCAAAAGCATCAGTGATGTTTTGTAAGAATTGGGCCCGGATAATGCATCCGGCACGCCAGATCTGAGCTAATTCACCGAACTTCAAATCCCAGTCGTAGTGCTTAGAAGCAAAACGAAGTTGTTCGAAGCCTTGCGCGTAGCTCATGATCTTACTGAAGTAGAGGGCTTGGCGAATCTTTTCAACCAATTCTTCTTTGGCTGGTAACTTAAGGTCACCCTTTGGTCCAGCTAATTTCTTAGAAGCAGCAACCCGTTCTACCTTCATCATGGAGATGTAACGAGCGTAAACGGCTTCAGTAATCACTGATTGTGGGACTTGAACGTTCAACGCGTCTTCGGAACTCCACTTACCAGTCCCCTTGTTGTTCCCACGGTCTAAGATCATGTCAACGATTGGCTTAGTCTTGTCGTCGCCGATGTCATCTTTCCGCGATAGAATATCAGCGGTGATTTCAACGAGGTAACTGCTTAATTCACCCTTGTTCCAGTCAGCAAAGACTTCGGACATTTCGTCAACGGATAAACCAGCCACGTTACGCATCATGTTGTAGCTTTCGTCGATTAACTCTTCGTCACCGTATTCGATCCCATTATGAACCATCTTAACGTAGTGACCAGCACCGTTAGGGCCAATGTAAGTAACACATGGTTCGCCATCTTGAGGCGCCTTAGCCGCAATCTTCTTCAAGATTGGTTCAACTAAGTCGTAAGCTTCCTTTTGGCCACCTGGCATCAATGAAGGGCCTTGTAAGGCACCTAATTCACCACCGGAAACACCCATCCCGATGAAGTTGATTCCTGATTTGTCCAAACGGGCATTCCGGGCCATCGTGTCGTTAAAGTTGGTGTTCCCACCATCAATTAAGACGTCACCCTTGTCTAACAATGGTAATAATTCATCAATCACCATGTCAGTTGGTTTGCCGGCTTTGACCATCATGATGATGCGCCGTGGCGTTTCAAGTGAAGCGACAAAGTCTTCAATCTTGTAGCTTGGAACCAATTGCTTTTCAGCGTGGTCCTGCATGACCTTTTCAGTTTTTGATCCGGTCCGGTTGAAGATTGCGACTTTGTAGCCGCGACTTTCAATATTTAGCGCCAGGTTTTTGCCCATGACGGCCATCCCAATGACACCAATTTGTGGTTTTTCGTTACTCATTAGTTAATAACCTCCCAAATTTTATTACGCAACTATCGTACCAAAAAAAAGCGGTTTATTAAAGCAAATTGCTGTGAATTATAAAATTAATTTCATTTTTTACATTTTCTAAAGAAAGTAATTTTCATTTTACAGGAATTGTCACCTAATTTGGTGGACTCAAAAACCGGTGTCCCAGAAGTTTTATCCCTCTGAAATACCGGCTAAATCAGCTTTATTTAACGGCTTTGACCGCAACGTACTTCTTAGCTGATAAGGCGTGATACGTGTAAGTCGTCTTACCATTTTTTTGTTTACTGTTCTTGGTCCGGTAAGCCGCAGCGACTGAAACGTGCTTAGCTGCAGAACGCTTGTTGAGCGTCTTCTTAAACGTTTGGTTCTTCGTCAACTTAGCGTGGCTCTTACCCTTATAATCCGTAATGATGACGTATTTAGCCGCATGTTTTGCGGTATTCTTAGTCGTGGCAACTTTACCATTGACCTTCAACGTCTTGCCAGTCTTAGTTGCACTTAGCTGGCTCACTTGGTAACCATACTTCACTTTAGTATAAGTCGGAATCGTGACGTTATTAACGGCGTATTGGGCCTTTTTAGCGTTCATCCCTAAGCGAACCCGCTTCATGTCAGCTTTATAACCGTTGATTTTAGGCGTCTTGATCGTAAACGTCGTACCTGGAATGGCTTTGACCTTCAACGTCTTGGCATACAACCCATTTTTATAAATTAAAACGTGGGCCGTCCGTTTAACGGCTTTGCTCGACTTTTGACTTTTCACAACGCGATAATAATGCAAATCAAAGTAGCTCGGTTGTGCGACGGGTTCAATCGTCGCCTTGCCATTTTTCATGACCGCTTTAAAAGAATACGTGCCGTTATTGGCAACGTAACCCTTAACGGCTGGAACTTTGGCATCAACGGACGCGCCGTTCACCGTCGCCGTCACGTTTTTAAAGACCACGTAGCTCTTTGATAAGCCCTTCAGTGTCGTCACTTTGACGTTTTGGGTCACCGTTTGTGAAGTAGCTGCTTGCGCCTTCACGCTAGTCCCCATCAAGCCTGCAGCGCCTGCAAGCGTAACGCCAGCCAATAGACTCGTGACTAATTGTGTCATTTTTTTCATCGTTTATCCGACCTTCCCCTTGGTCAATTTCACCAATTTTTACATAACACCCCTATTATAGTGAGTCATCAACCGATTGTATATAAAAACATTAATATCTTAATGTTTCGCGGACTAATCATTCAAGTAACGCTTACCACGACCCATTATAGCAACGGCTAACCCTAGCGCAACCATTGCCGAAATACCAATACCGGTGAAACCACTAACCAAGTAGATTCGCCCCCCAATTAGTGAGCTGAGCGTTAATCCTAAGTATAGTAAGGCACTGTTGCACGCCATAATGGTGGTCCGTCCCTGTGGTGAGAGACTAACGATAAAAGTATTTAACGCCGTCACTCCTAATCCCTGAACAATGGCCAACGCGCCAAGCCCCACTATGACTACTAACAACTGGTGTTGCCCAATAGTGAGCCCTAAGATAATCAGAACGGATAGACCACCATTAATTACGACCGTTCGCCGCTGTCCCAAATGAGTCATCACTCGGCCACTAACAAAGCTTGCTAAAAAGTTACAAAAACCATACACCGTAAAAACGATCCCACCTTGTGCGGTATTTAACTGAAACGACGCGTTCAAAAACGTCCCTAAAAACGTGTAAAGCAGATAAAAACCAAACATCCACGTCAGGGTCACACTTAACGCGCGCCAAACCTTAACCGATCGACCTAGTTGCCGGTAACTCGCAAAATAGTGTCGTTTGACAATTATCGGGGCTGAACGTGGAATAACCAAAATTAAGATACCACCAACCACTAACGTGAGACCCGTTGACACCCCAAAGACTAACCGCCAATTAGCCAGTTGTGCCAACCCAGCGCCTAGCGGGACGCCAATGGCAATTGAAAGTGACAAGGCCGCCATCGTCATTCCCATCACGGCATTCAACTGTAGGCCTTTGAACGTATCACCAATCAAGGCCCACACATTCGGGAGGGTCATCGCCGCACCGAATCCGGCCACCGCACGCCCCACTTCAAACCAGCCATTGGTTGGCGCCAAAGCGCAACTTAAACTCCCAAAGGAAAAAATGCTGATACCTAATAACAATAGCTTTTGCTTGGAAAATTGATCACCAAGCGGCCCAATCAATGGTGCGCCCACTGCATAGCAGACAGCATAACTGGTGACCGCTAACGCCGCCTGGGACACTGAAATATGAAAGCTCCGTTCAATTGCTGGTAATAACGGCGAAATAATAAAAGAATCGGCTCCAATCATAAAAACAATTAAGAATAGTCCACCCACTAAATAGCGGTTTTTCAACGTAAGGTTCATCGACGCCACTCCCTTTAACGCTATTGTTACGAGATTGGCCGCCAAACACAATACGGGAATTTTTTGTAACCTCGTGTGGTAACTGAATAAACATGACGCACAGTTGCCCCGTCAAGACCTTGCCGCAGTATAATTCAATGTAAATTAACTTTATACATGGAGGGCTTTAGGAATGACGGCTTTTGAAATGCAAACGCGGCACGGTGAAGTTTGTCCGTTAGACACAACGTTGAAAATTCTAGCTGGAAAATGGAAATCCATCATTTTATGCCGATTAAAGGCCGGTGAATTGCGGTTTACTGAGTTATTAAACACCTTGCCTGGTTGTACCCGCCGAATGTTAGCACTACAGTTACAAGAGTTAAGCCAAGATCAAATCATCATCAAGACGGTCGATCTAACTGCTAGCCCAATCAAGACAAGCTATCGATTGACAGCTTTGGGCACCAGCCTCATTCCAATCATTCAGGCCATGGACGCATGGGGGGCTACTTATATTAAAACCTTGAGTTCGAATTAAGCGACGATCCTTTTGAACAGCAGCAGTCCTCCGTAGCAATAACCAAAATAAATCCGTTGCCAATGTGAAACCACATTGAACAACGGATTTTAATTTAGCTGATTATTTAGTTGCTTTGACCGTTACTTTTTTAGGAACGGAAAGCATGTGATACGTGTATGATTTACTGTTATGTTTCTTAGTGCGGTAAGCAGCCATAACAGTCACTTTCTTAGCAGCAGCCCGTTTCTTGATGGACTTGTTGAAGGCTTTCTTGCTGTTTAATTTGACATGCGTATTGCCCTTGTAGTCGGTAATAACGGCGTAAGTCGCCGCGTGCTTGTTGGCACTCTTCTTATTCTGAATAGCAAAAGTGCCTTTAACTTTTAGTTTGCCAGACTTAGTGGATTTAGTGGCTTTCACTTTAGTGGCTTTATAACCAAAGGAGGAGTTCTTCGTATAATGAATATACTTTGATGGAACCGTGTAATACTTTGATGGCTCTATAAAACCCTTAGGTAAAATTCCTATTTTCATAGTGGTTGCATTAGACGTATATCCGGCAACTTTTGGTACAGAGGTTTTTACTAATGTCCCAACAAGTCCTTTAACCGTATACGGTACTGCTATATCTTTACCACCCTTTGTATAAACGAGCCCCCCATTAGCCGTAACTGCTTTTTTTGATTTTGCATTGGCTTTTTGAGTTTTAGCAGAAAGTTTCTTTACAAAGACATACTGATTAACACCTAAATGAGTTCTTTTGCCTTTTGAGTCCACTCCGACACTTACATATCCACCATCCATAATATCTAAGTACCCCTTATACTTTACAACAGGGGCAGTGATTGTCTTTCCGTATGGTACACGAACAGTTAATGAATGCCAAGCGCCATCCTTCCAGACTTCTTTCTTGATGACAACCTTCTTAGTCTTCGCTTTTGCTTCCGCAGTTACCGGTTGATTGGCATTGCTATAAACTAATCCAGCAGTCAACCCTGTCCCCATCAGAGCAGCCCCTAGCATAAAGCTAGTAATTAACTTCTTGCTTCGTGATTTAACCATTTTCCCGCACATCCTTTTATTTTTTGATGATCAATCCTAAATAAATATAAATATTTTTATAATCATCAAACAAATTATAGCGTCATTAGTTTCAACCCGCAACTACTTTTTAGATTAAGTCCGGTATACTCAAAGCCCGTAAATTAGGCAATGTAATCGCTATCTACGTTTTAACCTACTATGTAGCTGCAGGTGGTCCGCCACGTGAGTTGCCGTGAAGGCGTTGTCAGTCCGACGCATTTGAACTTGTCGGATTGACAACACGGGGCGACTTTGATGATTTGTGGGCTGGGCAAAGCATCAAAGCGAGGACTGAGACCGCTTTTCAGGCTCAGGCCGTACCCCACGGCAAACTCACGTGGCGGACCACCGGAAGCGGCAATCTCCTCATAAATAAATGAAGACACAAAAAAACTCGCCTAAGCGAGTTTTTAAAATCGTTAGATTGTAAAGAAAAGTGTCATGCGCCATGGCCGCACTGACGTTTTTCATCAGCTAATCAAAATTAGTTGTTTACTTTAACGACTTGCTTGCCGTTGTAGAATCCACAACTTGGGCAAACACGGTGAGATAAACGTAATTCACCACAATTTGGGCATGGTGCCAAATTAGGCGTAGCCAATTTAATATGACCACGACGGTTGCGTTTACGCATCTTTGATGTTCTTCTCTTAGGTACAGCCATCAACGAACACCTCCTTAAAATAATTTCACAAATGTGATGTTTTGATAGGTTTAGCTAATTTAATCCTGGGTTTCCTGATCAGGGAACAGGTTTTTCAATTTAGCTAAACGCGGATCAACAGTTTTAAGTTCTGCAGCTTGATCGGCAAGGTCGTCTTCGGTTAAGACTTCCCACCCTTTGCCAGTTGGCATTGGGCCACCGTCTAACTCAGCTTCAGAAAGAATCTGCATGGGGATATGAATTAAAATATTATCCTCCACAGCGACATCAAAATCCAAAATATCATCTTCCGGTAAAATAATTACCGTATCCTGTTCCTCGTCAAACCGACTCAAGTCAGTTCCCTCTGGGACATAATATTCTGTCATTTGAAAGGCCAGCGGAACGTCAACTGGCGTCAGCGACCGGCTCGATGGCAACGTAATCGTTGCGTCGATCGTCGCTGAGATTAAAACGTTATCCTTATCATAACTGACGTAGCCCTTTGCGTGAACGGACTTAACGTCAATAATTTCTGGGTAACGCGTCATCAGGGGATGTTTTAAATCCAACGCTTCATCAAACTGAAGTGGTGCTTCACGGTAGCTTTTCAGCTGTGAAAGTGACCATTTCATTTAAAGACCTCCTAATGCAACGTGATAAATTATACCTGTGTAAAAATTCTTTGTCAATGTTTTTTCCTTGACAGCTAAAAAAGCCCATCAACGTTCACTACTCTACCAAGAAAGTGGCGACAGGTCAACCGAACGACTCATCTAATCGCCATGGTTTGCGATAAAGGTCTTGTGAAGCCCCGTTAATCAGTTGGTAGACCCGCCCAGCCCGGTAATCTAAGCTAAGGGCGTGTAGCCGCAAATCTTTATTAATTTTTGTATATAGTGGTAACGACAATGATTTTTTGACTTGGTGTAAGTAAGCTTGACCGGTAGTGTTAAATCCCAAAACGCGAACGTAGTTTTGGGTCTGCGCTCGCTGGACCTCCGCCTGTGTCAGTTGCAAGAGTGCCGCGGTTGAGACCCGTTGCAAACGGGTGTACGTGTACCGCTTAGACTTGACTTGGTGAATAAAGTCATCGAAATCAGTCGCAGTTTGAGCCATTTCATGCATCCGGTACTCAAGCCCCTCCGCCATTTGGTCATACGATCCGCTTTGCGCGATGCTGGCCGTTAAAAGTTGATATTGTAATAACGGCCAAAAGTCATCCCAGCGTTGCAACCTTTGCGTCCGTAACTGGTGTAAGGTACTTTCCGGCACAACTCCAGCTAGCGCGTCCCACTGCTGGGCAAAGGCCGCCTTGCGAACTGCCGTCCCGCTTGCGAAGTGCGTATCAGTGATCGCCGCTTCCCCGTGATCGGCGTGTTGCCGTTGAATCGGGATCAAGGTCATGGGATGCGCTAGACGCTGATTAGCAACGTAATAACAAAAGCTAAGCATATCATTCGCATGCGTCAGCGTGACCCCAGTGGCTGCTTTTAAGGCTGCGTTGAACTGGGTCGCGTAGGTGGCGTTGTAGTGCTTAAACGCGCCCGTATGCTCGGCTAACGCCGTCGTCAGACGCTCAAAGTCCAATTCCGGGTGCTCAGCACCAAAAACGAGACTATCAACGCCTAAAGCGCCTAAGATTTCGACCCCACCGCGGGCAAAAAGGTGCGCGGGCTGAGTGGCGTAAAAAACGGGAAGTTCAACCACTAGGTCAACCCCCGCTTGGAGTGCCAATTGCGTGCGCGTCCACTTGTCTAAAATAGCCGGCTCACCACGTTGTAACCAATTGCCGCTCATCACCGCAACCGTGCAGTCAGCACCACTCAATTGCTTGGCCTGCTGAAGATGGTAGCGGTGGCCATTATGCAGTGGGTTGTATTCAGTTATTAAACCAACGGCCCGCATTTGGCCACCTCCCCTAATCTACTTCTGGCATTCAAAGAACCAACGCGTCGTTTGGTCATCCGGTGATTGACGACCGAAATCGGCCATTACCCGAACGTGACTAAACCCAGCCGCTGCTAAAGCTTGCTGGTACGCTGGTAGTTCATAAGTACGCTCATGGTGCAATTCACTAACCTCATCAAAGGATTCCTTATGTTCATTATAAATAAAGAAGCTAAGGTCGTGTTCGGCACTGTGCGGTTCTTCACCCGCATAGCTCGTCCACATGAAGGCCCGTTCATCATCCCGATAGTTATACATATAACCCGGATAAACATCATCCGTCTGATGAGGCGTAATGACATCGAATAAGAACTTGCCGTCTTGCGTTAAGTGACTCGCCACCTGGGCAAACGCCTTTTGCACCGTTTTAATATCTGGTAAATAACAAAACGAATCGGCAAAACAGGTTACCGCGTCAAAGGTCCCGATTTCGGATAGGTCGAGCATATCACCTTGTAATAACGGCAACGTGACCTGGGCCTCATCGGCGTGCTCTTGCGCTAACGCCAACATGTTGTCTGATAAGTCCAGTCCGGTGACGTGATAGCCGCCTTGGGCCAATAAGACCCCCAAACGACCGGTCCCACATGCGAGTTCTAATAATTGTCCATTTTGGTCAGGAATTTCACGACGCACAAAATCCAGCCATTGCTGGTACATGGCTGGATCGAAGAGTTCGTCGTAAAGTTCGGCAAACGTTTGATAAATCATTTATGCGTTGACCCACTGTTGGACGTCAACCAATGGCGCATCCGACCATAACTTTTCCAAGTTATAATGTGACCGGGCATCCTTTTGGAAGATGTGCACGATCACGTCGCCCGCATCAACTAAGATCCATTCTCCAGCCGTACGACCTTCGACACTCTTAACGTCTGAACCGGCTTGCCGGACAAAATCGACGATATTATCAGCAATTGCTTGAACCTGCCGCTTGGAATCTGCTGAAACAATCACAAAATAGTCGGCCATTAAGCTGACTTGTGCAACGTCCAATGCGACGATGTCTTCACCGCGCTTATCATCAGCTGCTTCAACGGTTAATTTTAAAAGTTCTTTGCTTTCCATGTAATTCTCCCTTAAATGTTTATTTATTGAATAGTGCGGGAATCTTACCCACCCACGCGTTATAAGTTGCTAACGTTTGTGGGTAGACCGGCGCACCCTTTTGAACGAGGTAGTCTAAAGTGTGTTGAATTTGATAACGCACCCCGGCGGCCAGTGACTTTTCCGTCACCTTGCGCGCTTCGTCGACCCCTGGAAAATCGCGTGCAGGCTCAATAAAATCAGCCATAAACACGATCTGTTCAAGTTTAGTCATCACTGGTGCCCCAACGGTATGCAGGCGCACCGCGTTTAAAATCGCTTCATTGTAAATGTGGAGCTCATCTTTGATCAGCTCAGCACCCACGTAACCGTGCCAAACGCCGTTCCCGTATGAAACTAAGTTCGGGTCCATGCCGCGCGTCTTGATCAGGTCGATGAACGTCGCATCGTCGCGTTGCTTCGCGTAATCATGAAGTAACCCGGCGATCCCAGCTAGCTCGACGTCGACCCCGTTAGCTTTTGCTAACTCCCGGGCCGTCGTTTCAACGCGCAGACAATGCTGATAACGTTTATCCGTTAACTGTGCGGCAACCTTGGCCATCAATTCTTCGTGCGTATACGGCACAAGGTTTTCCTGGTACTTAATCGTTTTGCTCATAAAGATGATGCTCCTCAATATAAGCGGCCACCGCGTCCGGCACAAGGTACCGAACCGTGTGACCGTGGTTAATTTTTTTACGAATCGCCGTCGAACTGACATCGATCAACGGCGCGTCGACCCAGATCACTGGATAACGACTCGTTGTCGGGTAACCAGTCCGCTTGATACCCACAAAAGTGACCAGTTTTAACAAGTCATCAATGTGATACCACGTGTGCAAGTAATCGACCATGTCCCCACCAATAATAAAATAGTATTGGGTATCGGGATGTTGTGCTTTGAGCAACTTCATCGTGTCATACGAGTAGCTCTTGCCACCCCGCTTGATTTCGGCCGTTTCAAGTCGAAATAAGGGATTGTCCGCAATGGCCGCCTGAACCATGTTCACCCGGTCTTGCGCCGCAATCGTCTTCTTTTCGTCGACGTGGGGCGGTTGCGCATCCGGCATAAACCGGACTTCATCCAATCCAAGCTGATCGCCAACTTGTTGGGCCATGATCAAATGCCCTAAATGCGGTGGGTTAAACGTGCCACCTAAAATACCAACGCGTCGGTGCGGTAAATTCGTCACCGTCTCCGTTAGGACCTTCGTCGCTGTTTGATTAACCGTATGCACCCGTTATTCCTCCCTACAACTTCTCGACTTCGACTGAATAGCGCCGATCGTCATCGTGACTCGCTTGTAAGTAGAGGACTAATACCCGACCAATCGTTTGTACGACTGTGATTGGGGTCTTGCTTTCAATGGCGTCCTTTACTTCAGCGGTCGTCACGTCGGCATTTTGTAAAATGTTTACTTTAATCAGTTCACGCTTGTCCAGCGCACCAACTAATTGCGATAACCATTCGTCAGTTAAACCATTTTTACCTACTGCAAAGAGTGGCCGTATGTTATGCGCTTCGCCACGTAAGTAGTGTTTTTGTTTTCCACGTAAGTTTTCCATTAATTAAACGTACTCCTAATTTTTATTGATCATGGCAGAACGTGTCAAGACGTCCACACCCTTCGGTGCCCAGCCCGCAACTCGGGTATCAGCTGGAACAGTAACCCAGCCTAAACCTTCAAATACCACGTCACTAACGGTCGTGGTCTTAAATTCATGCCGTACTAACGGTGGGAAGTCCTTGACGGCATCACCAGTTGGCGGCGTGATTAATTCACCAACGTGCTTTTCATAAAAGTTGTCGGCGTTTTCAGTCCGCGTCCGGTGAAGTGGTAAGTTGTTGTCCACGTAAACGGTCCCAGCTGGTTTGATGGTGTCGATAATGTCTAACCGCGCAACCCCACCTAAGAACAACGTCTGGCCGTTACCAAGTTGGTATCCCTTTGGCCGAATTTCTTTTTGGGGTGAGACTAATTTCAAATCATCACCACTCAAAACGTGCGCCATTTGTTCGGGATGGATAATCCCAGGGGTGTCGACCATCTTGTGCCCATCATCCAACGGAATTTCAATCTTGTCCAACGTCGTTCCTGGGAACCGTGACGTCGTAATAAGGTCTTTCAAGCCCGTGTTGTTGGCAATGATACGGTTGATTAAGGTCGATTTACCGACATTAGTGACCCCAACGACGTAAACGTCGCGGCCCCGCCGATACTTTTCAATTAAAGCTAATAAGTCGTCGATGGCGTGGCCCTTTTTGGCACTCGTCAACGCCACGTCGACCGGCTTAATGCCCTGTGCACGAACTTGTTGGTTCATCCATTCGCGTAGCTTAGTCCGCCGCAACTGCCGTGGTAAGACGTCTTCCTTGTTACCGACTAGCAAGACCGGATTGTCTCCAACGAACCGTTGGAGTCCGGGAATGATGCTACCGTTCAAGTCGAAGATGTCCACGACGTAAACGACTAGTGCGTCGGCTTCACGAATAGTCGCGAGTAACCGACGGAAATCGTCATCGCTTAATGCAACGGGGACGATTTCGTTGTAATGCCGTAACCGGAAGCAGCGTTGGCAATATAAATCACGCGTTTCACTGTCCAATGCTTTCTTTAAAGCACTCGCTGGGGTGTAACCCGCTGCATCAGGATCAGTTGTTTGAATCGCTGCTCCACAGCCGATACAATATAAAGTTTCTTGAGATGTTTCACTCACTATTTAAGTTCCTCCTGAAAATGCATGTCTGGATATAAATGTGCTAACCGTAACTTAATAAAGCGTTCAAAAAAGCGATTGATCCGCGTATTCCAAGCATCGGTCGTCACTAACGGCCGCACTAAAATACTGCTGACGCCGGCTAAATGCGCCGCCCACATGTCAGTAATATACTGGTCACCGACCATCACCACTTCACTACGACGTAGGTTCAAATTATGTCGAGCCTTCGCAATACCTAATGGTAACGGCTTTAATGCCCGCGACACGAATGGTAACTCTAAGGCTGCTAATGCTTTAGCAATCCGGGGCTCCGAGTTATTGGAAACCACAACTAACGGAATTCCCGCGTCTTGCAATGCGTGCATCCACTTTTTCAGCTCCGGGGTACCATCCGGATTGTCCCAAGCAATCAGTGTATTGTCTAAATCGGCAAACACCGCTTTAATCCCCTGCGCACGTAATTGCGCGGGTGTGACATTATAGATTGCTGGTATCATCCAAGTTGGTTTAAATTGCTTAATCATCGTTATCCCCTTCGCTTCTCGCTAAATTATTGGTTCAAGGCGTTACCCTACTAGCCCATTTTATCATACTGAATCCGTAAATACCGATTCAAAAAGCCAGATTAGTCGGATTCTAGCGCCTTAAAAGACGTTTTTAGTCATCATTATATATTAATTTGTTTTTCAAAAATAAGCAACTCTTATCAACGGCTAATTTTCTGAAAGTTGATGTATCATTTTCGTAAATCCCCTATTCAAGCGATTTTCGATTAGGTATACTAATTTTAGTAGCAACGACCAAATACCGACGTCGTAAAAAGCTGGCAAATTTTGGGGGAATCATCATGGAAGAAAACGGAAAACTCGTTCCTGACGAAGTTAAAGGCTGGAACTGGGGCGCGTTCATGTTCAGCTTTATTTGGGGGATCGGTAACAAGACGTATTTACCATTACTAACTTTAATTCCATTTTTCAACATCGTTTGGGTATTCGTCGTTGGCTTCAAAGGTAATGACTGGGCTTGGCAAAAAGGCAATTACAAAGACGTTGAAACTTTCAAAGCGGTCCAAGCAACTTGGAACCGTGCCGGAATCGTGCAATTCATTCTTGCCATTGCAATCTTTGTCTTATATTTTGCATTATTTGCAACTATTCTCAATTCGTTACTTTCTTTCAACCACTAAGCCCTATTTTATTCATCCAACCTGGCTTGAGGCACTTGTCTCAGGCTTTTTTTGTCAAACAATTTCTAAATTTTCCGCTTCGGCAGGCTTAACCCGGTCCCACGACCGCATGCTATCAGCAACAACCGGACTTGGTTCAATCCACCGTATTAAAAAAGGTGACGCCACCAAATGTGACATCACCTTTTAACCGAACCTAGAACTAGGACGGATTATTTTTTAATTAAGCAAGGGCCTTTTTAGCTGTGTCAGCTAATGCTTTGAATGCATCGGCATCGTTAACAGCTAAATCAGCTAACATCTTACGGTTAACGTCAACGTTAGCTAACTTCAAACCGTGCATCATCTTGCTGTAGCTTAAGTCGTTGATCCGGGCTGCTGCGTTGATACGAGCAATCCAAAGACGACGGAAGTCACTCTTACGCTTCCGACGATCGCGGAAAGCATATTCGTATGACTTCATTACTTGGTCCTTAGCAACCTTAAATTGGATATGCTTAGCACCACGGTAACCTTTAGCTAATTTTAAAATGCGTTTACGACGCTTACGTGTTACAGTTCCACCTTTTACTCGAGCCATCTTATTTCCTCCTAGATTTAACTAAAACGTTGTGAATTATTTTTGTAATAACTTGTGGTATGTTTTTACCATTGGCTTTTCAATGATAGCCGTACCACGTAATTGGCGACGTTGTTTCTTAGTCTTACCATGGAAACGGTGACTAGTGAAAGCGTTGGCGCTCTTAATGTTACCCTTAGCGGTTACTTTAAAACGCTTAGCAGCGGCGCGGTTTGTCTTTTGTTTTGGCATAATCAATAATCCTCCTAGAAATTACTTATCTGTTTTTGGTGCAAGCACTAAGAACATGCTCCGGCCGTCCATCTTAGGATAGGCTTCAACCGTTGAATATTCTTTAGTAGCTTCAATCATTCGGTTTAAAACTTGACGACCAATATCCTTATGGGTAATGGCCCGGCCCTTAAACCGAATCGAAACGCGAACTTTGTCACCCTTCGACAAGAACTTTTCAGCATGTTTCAGCTTCGTGTTAAAGTCGTTAGTGTCAATCGCTGGGCTCAAGCGGACTTCTTTAATGCTGACCACTTTTTGCTTCTTACGCGCTTCACGTTGCTTCTTTTGTTGTTCGAAGCGATACTTCCCATAATCCATAATTCTGGCAACGGGTGGCTTCGCTTTCGGAGCAACCAATACCAGGTCTAAGCTTGCATCTTCGGCAATCTTCATTGCATCTTGTCGTGACTTGACACCTAATTGTTCACCATCACTGGCGATCAAACGTACTTCGCGAGCACGGATGCCGTCATTAACCATTGAATCTTTAGCTATGGTAATTCACCTCCGTAAAATTTTAGAGAAATTCACAAAAAGAGCGGGCACACAGTGCGCCCGCTCAACCCCGTTAATGGGAATCAATTCATCGTTCATCTGCCCGATGACTCTAGTCACCAAGGCGAGAAGCGGGTGCTTCTGCTTTTTTTCTCAACTCCAATACTATACCAGCATCCAAAGTTGATGTCAACTATATCTTGACGTTATTTGCTAGCACCACGGCTGTAGTGTTGAATTTCTTGGGTGATGGCGCCGATAAACATGTCGACCCCTTCAGATTCAGTCCGTTCTTCACCGTACTTCCGCACCGAAACGCTCCCGTTAGCAACTTCTTGGTCACCGACAACTAACAAGTATGGTACTTTCTTCGTTTGTGATTCACGAATCTTGTAACCCATCTTTTCGTTGCGGTCATCAATGCTGACCCGGACACCGGCTTCAGCTAAACGACGACGAACCGTTTCAGCGTAAGGACCGTGGGCACCGTTGTTAACTGGGATAATCGTAACTTGCTTTGGTGCTAACCAAGTTGGGAAGGCACCCTTGTAGATTTCAGTCAAGTAAGCCACGAAACGTTCCATCGTTGAAACTAAGCCACGGTGAATCATAACTGGACGATGTTCTTCACCATCAGCACCGACATACTTCAAGTCAAAGCGTTCTGGTAATAAGAAGTCTAATTGGATAGTTGATAACGTTTCTTCACCACCAAGGGCCGTCTTCGTTTGCACGTCCAACTTAGGACCGTAGAAGGCTGCTTCCCCTTCGGCTTCAAAGTAATCCAGACCCATGTCATCCATGGCGGACTTCAACATCTTTTGGCTCCGTTCCCACATAGCATCGTCGTCAAAGTATTTAGCTTTGTTTTCTGGGTCACGGTAGCTTAAGCGGAACCGGTAGTCAGAAATATCGAAGTCTTCATATACTTCAACCATCAAGCTTAAGATTTTCTTGAATTCGTCTTCGATTTGATCCATGGCAACGAAGGTGTGACCATCGTTCAAGGTCATTTCACGAACACGTGATAACCCAGTCAAGGCACCAGATTTTTCGTAACGGTGCATCATCCCAAGTTCAGCGATCCGTAATGGTAATTCACGGTATGAGCGAATATGATGGTTGTAAATTTGGATATGAGATGGGCAGTTCATTGGACGTAATTCCAATTGTTCGCCATCGCCCATGTCCATTGGTGGGAACATGTCCTCACGGTAGTGGTCCCAGTGACCAGACTGCTTGTAAACATCCAAGTTAGCTAAAACTGGGGTGTAAACGTGTTGGTAACCGTTAGCAACTTCCTTATCAATGATATAACGTTCGATTTGACGACGGATCGTCGCACCGTTTGGCATCCAGTAAGGTAGACCGTTCCCAACTTTAGGGTCAACGAAGAATAAGTCTAATTCATTCCCGATTACCCGGTGGTCACGTTCGCGGGCTTCTTGACGCCGCTTTAAGTCGGCATCCAAGTCCTTTTGCTTCAAGAAGGCAGTCCCGTAAATCCGTTGGAGCATTGGATTGCTGGACTTGCCTTGCCAGTATGCACCGGCAACGGACAATAACTTAAAGATTTTAACTTTACCAGTTGAAGCTAATTGGGCCCCATCAGATAAATCAACGAAGTCCCCTTGCTTGTAAACAACCACTTGGCCGTCATTTGCAGCGGCACGGTCGTTAACTAAGTCTTGTTGGTAAGGATCGTCGCCAACTAAAGCCAACGCGTCGTCTTTTGACAAGACTTCACGAGTAATTGGCAAGTTTTGCTTAACGATTTCGTTCATCTTTAAGCTAATTGCTTCCAAATCATCTTTACTGATTTGTTTCCCGTCGGCTTCAGCATTATCAGTGTCGAAGAAGAAACCGTCTTGGTTCCCTTCACCACTCCCAAAGTGAATGTTTGGGAACAATTGCTTGATTGCATTTGCTAATACTTGAGCTGCGGTTTGGCGAAGGACGTTGATACCGTCTTCGCTATCACCCGCGATAATTTCGATTGAACCGTCAGTGGTTAAAGGTTGGCGATAATCAACGATTTGGTCGTTGAACTTCCCTGCAACTGACCGTTTCGCCAATGAAATACTAATCGACTTTGCAATATCTTCCGTCGTTACGCCGGCATCAAATTGCTTTTCAGCACCATCTGGGAACTTAACATTAATACTTGCCATAAATTTGACACTCTCCTTAAAAAATTACCCACTCACCAAAACACCGCGCCGGGACGACAAAAAAGTCCCTAGTACTAGACTTAGTCTAATACTAGGGACGTGATTGACGTGGTTCCACCCGATTTTTCGATACGTTAAACGTACCGACTCATTAGCGCTAATAACGGACGCGTTCCGGCTCATTTGAGCATGTTCGCAAAAGTGGTATCCCCATTAACTTGGTCCTCAGCTTCCAGAACTAGGCCGAGATCTCTGTAATCACAAGTAAACGAAGCGTGTCTCCTGCATCTGTTTTCATTAAACCACTTCTACCAAAAAAGTCAACTGGATTAGGACTTTTTTATTTTTGATTAGTCGCTTCATCGCTCCGCCGGACAGAATCAGTGGGCTGTGGGGTCGGCTACAGCCAAAGGACGGGCTTCCGCCTCGCTTGAAAGCCTAAAGCCCAAGTCTTTCAAGACGCCCCGCCATGTCGTCTGGCACACAACGCCAGGCAACATGGCCGACACTGCCCACTGGTTCTGCCGGCTGCGCTAGGATTGGTTGAAAATAAGCTAAATCAATTTTCATAGAAAGAACACCTTAGCTGGAGGTCGACCATTTGGTATCAGATTTTTATGATTTTAACCTTCTGTTTCTAAATAAAAAAAGCAATTTCAAGACTTCACATCAAGAAATTGCGTTAATTTTATTGTTCTGGATTGAGACGCCGGTTTTGACCGACCATCTCAATTTCAGTCGCTAAATAGCGGACCCGTTGCATGATTCGTTGAGCCTTGACGGGTTCTTCGTCACCCTTTTGCGAGATTGTCAGGTAACCGTCTTGGAGCTCCTGCATCGAGAAGTTCGATGAGAAACACGTTGGCAATTCTTCTTGCATCCGGTATTCCAAGATCACACCGAGAACGTCGTCACGAATCCACGTCGACGACGCATCAGCACCGATATCATCAATCATCAGAATCGGTGCGCGCTTAATCGCGTCCACTTTGTCCGCGGAAGTATTGTTACTGATGGAACGTTTCATTTCTACCGCGAAGCTTGGAAAATGAATCAAGGTCGTTTGAAACCCATTCGTCGCTAAAGCGTTCGCCATTGCGCCTAACAAGTAAGTCTTGCCGACCCCGAACGACCCGTACAAATACAAGCCCCGGTGAAACCGTTTGGGTGCTTGGGTGTACGCGTCAATGAAGTCCATGGCAGACATCAGTGCCGTGGCACGGTCTCCATCCTGATCATAAGACTGAAGCGTCGCGTTTTGAATATTTTTTGGCATACTAATCGAGCGGACCCGGTGCTGCAATTCACGGGCTGCCTGCTCTTCTTGCAACTGGGGCGTTGGTTGATAGGCGATATCAATCAAATGATTGCTCATGACAAGTTCAGGTTGATAACCCGGTGCTTGCGTTGGTTCATGCCGTGCCAGTTTTCGTTTTTCTTCACAAAACTCATAGAGTTTAGCAGACGATCGTTCGAGCGCATCCTTGGATAATTCCTTTTGGTGAGCGGCTAAAAAGCGACGAACATCCACGTCTTGGTAGACCGCGTCCATCAAAGCTTCATAACGATGATTCAAATTACGGCGATTCATCAACATTTTTAATGTATCTGAAACATTCTCCATTTTTTAGTCCTCCTTTTTGGAATTAGCATCTAATTTTGCGACCCGTTCGGCAAGCTGTTTCCGCTGCGCTTCAGTCAACTGATTAGCCGCTGACTTAGACTTCGGTGCGGCTTGCTTACCCTTGGTCTGTTCTTGCGCCCATTTTGGCACAATTTCTTTACGGACCGGCCGCCCATTATTCTGGCGACGCGCTGGCCGTTTTTTCGGCTGTTGTCGCGTCTTAATGTAAGCTAACGCGGCTTCTGGCGTCGTCAAAGAATGCTGCTGCCAGTCATTTGCAACCGTTTCTAATAAGTTCCGGTTCAGTGCCGCCAACTCCCGGTTTTGTAACAAGTAAAAGACGAGCATATTGATCACGGCACTCGGCAAAACACCCCGATTGACTAAATCATGAACCAACCGGTTTTCACCGGACGTGACAAACCCGTGTTTTTCCTGTTTTAAATCGGCCAAAAAGTCGTACGGTGTCGTACTTTTTGCGTAGCTCACTAACTGCTGTTCAGCAGCCGTTAGCTGACCCTTAGCCGTGGAACTCGCCTTTGCCGCTGTCGCCAGTGCGGGCGTTTCCGCTACTGCGGGTTCACTTGGTCGTTCATAGCGCCGCGCAATCAACAGTTTCAGCTGACTTTCATCGAACTGACCAGTCGTCAAACTGGCCACTTCACTGATCAGTTTAGCCATTTCAATCTCGCTAATGCCGTAGACCCGGCTCTCCGTGATGATGAGCTGGCGTGACCCAGCCACCTGCTTCAAGTCGACGTAGTTTTGCTTAAGCACTTGCCCTAACAATTGCCAATCGAAATCATCGTCCCCAATAACCGGATTCGTTGCCTCCGCCGGTTCTTGCGCCGCCAACTGTGCACGGGCTTTTTGAACCGACAACGGTGCGTCGTTCGTCACTTTTCGCCGGTCAATGTGGAAGACTTCCAACAAGTCGGCGGTCACGTTTTGTGCCTTTGAGAGATCAACACTGGCCGGCGTAAAATCTGACGCTAACTGCTGGTAACGTAACTCACCCACCGTATCTAACAACAAGATACTCAGTAAGTCATCCGCAAAGAAATGCAGGGCGGTCATGGGAACTTGTAACCGGTAAACGTAGACCGCACCCAGTTCGTCTTCTTGATAGTAGCTTCGCAATAAGCCAGTTGCTTCTAACTTTTTGCGGGCCCTTAGAACACTCGGTAAATCAGCGCCCAGTACGCCTAGCAACTCAGCGTGACTCCGCCGGTTACTGAGTTCATTTTCAGAACTCTGAAGGGAGCGTAGCGCCGCGTACAGGCTGTACGCCAACGGTCCAATTAACGGCAAGTACAATTCCGCTAAGACGGCCTGGTCAGACGCACTTAATGCGGGTACAGACGGTACCACCAACCCCGTTTTAGGTGTTAACTGTGGTTCGTTATTCGTTTGCATTGCCTGCACCATTCTTTATCTTTTAATCTTTTTTCGTTTTCGGCGCGCGACTATTCTTAGGCTGTTTGGCCAACTTGACTTTGTCGCGCTCCATCATATCTTGAAGTTCGTTTAAGAAAACGTGCATATCTTTGAATTGTCGATACACGCTTGCAAAACGAATGTATGAAATTTCATCGATATCTGCCAATTTTTCCATCACGTACTCGCCAATCACTTGACTTGAAATTTCATTTTCACCTAGTGCGCGAACTTTATTTTCAACGTCATCGACAATGCTAGTCATGGTTTCCATGCTAACAGGCCGTTTTTCAGCGGACCGAATAATTCCGCGTAATATCTTTTCGCGGTTAAATTCTTCCCGCGCACCATTCTTCTTAATAACCAATAATGGTGTTGCTTCGACCCGTTCAAAGGTTGTAAACCGGAACCCACAGTTTTCACATTCACGGCGACGGCGAATCACGCGACCGTCATCGGTCGGTCGGCTGTCAACCACGCGGGAACCATTATGATGGCAATGTGGACATTGCATAGACTTCTCACCTCATTTTGCTAGTAGTCATAAACATTTCTTTAATAATTTATAGTTTTCAGCCATTTTAACACGGTAGTTCTTGTTTTATCAACGTTTTCTCCGTTATCGATCACGACATCCGCCATGGCGACCTTCTTATCCAACGGTAATTGACTCGCAATTCGCGCCTGCGCATCCCCTCGACTGAGGTGATTTCGTGCCATCAATCGTTGTAACACAACGTCCGCTGGTGCCGTAACGACCATGACCTGGTCACAGACGTTTTGCCAACCACTTTCAAATAATAACGGCACGTCCAGGATAACCGCGCTTGGCCGCGTTTTGCCAGCCGCAACGGTCGCTTTGAGCATCGCGTATTGAATGGGTAGGCTCGTGATCGCCGTCAGTGCGGCTAGCGCCTGAGGGTCGGAAAAGACCTTTTTGCCCAACCACGGCCGGTTTAACTGGCCATCCGCTAATAATGCTTGGGGCCCAAAATGCGCCGCAATTTTAGCCGTGGTCGGCTGACCGGGACCTTCGACCTGCCAAGCAATCTTATCAGCATCCACGATGGGCAATCCCGCTTCCGCTAACATCTTAGAAACCGTTGATTTTCCGGTCGCAATACCACCGGTAAGTCCAATAATTTGTGTCATGGCAACCACCTACAAACGCTGTTCGTGCGGGCAGAAGTGGGTGCCACGTTGAGCGACTTTGATCTTTTCAATCAGTGTCCCACAGCGTTCACACGGTTCGCCTTCCCGACCGTAAACGTGCAACTGGTTTTGGAACTGACCAGCTTCGCCAAACGCCGTTGAAAATGAGTGCACGGTCGTGCCGTGACCCTTAATGGCCATCGCCATCTCGTCAATAATGCTCTGCCGTAAACTAGCGATTTCATCTTCCGTCAGTGAGTTAGCTGGACGCATCGGGTGGATCTTGCTCATCCATAACGTTTCATCCGCATAGATATTACCAATTCCAGCAATCTTACTCTGGTCAAGAAGTAACGGCTTGATCATCTTTTTTGATTGACTGAAAATGCTCGTCATATACGCCACGGTCAACTGATCAGCGACCGGTTCGGGCCCCATTTTCTTGAGCCCACCAACCGTATTTTCTTCGCCCGTCGGCACAAGCGTCATCCGCCCAAACTTTCGGGTATCGTTATACAGTAAATCCCGATCATCAGTTAAGTGAAAGACAACGTGGGTATGCTTGGTCTGCTCCTGACCACGTGGTGCGACGTTATACTTACCTTCCATTCGAAGGTGTGACACCATGGTCAAACCATTGCTGAAACGAAAGAGCAAATACTTGCCACGCCGGTCGACTTTTTCAATCGTTTGTTGTTTTAAGCGTTGTTTAAAGCTTTCAACATCATTGTTAATGATTTTCGGCCAAAAAACGTCGATACTGGCAATCGTGGCCCCCTTCACGAGGCGGTTTAACCCCCGCCGAACCGTTTCAACTTCTGGTAATTCAGGCATTCTGATTCCCCCTACTTTGCATCGTACCAGGTATCGCCAAAGTGACTTTCCACTTTCAACGGCACGTCCAGCTTAACGGCTGAATCCATCACGCTTGGTACTAATTTTTCTAGCACTGGAATTTCTTCCTTGGGTGCTTCAAAGATCAATTCATCATGGACTTGTAATAGCATCGTGGCTTTAAGCCCTTCCGCCTTTAACCGGTCTTGCATCTTGATCATCGCAATCTTGATGATATCCGCTGCACTCCCTTGAATTGGCGTGTTCATCGCCGTCCGTTCAGCGAAAGACCGCTGATTAAAGCTCTTGGAGTTAATGTCTGGCAAATAACGCCGCCGATGGGCAATCGTTTCAACGTATCCTTGGTCATGGGCGGATTTAACCACTTGATCCATGTACGCTTTAACGCCCGGATATTCGCGGAAATACGAGTCAATAAACTGCTTTGCTTCCTTACGAGTAATGCCAATATTTTGTGACAGCCCATAATCACTGATACCGTAGACAATCCCGAAGTTCACGGCCTTTGCTTGTCGCCGAATGTTTGGCGTCACTTTTTCTGGTGAACTGATATTAAAAATCCGCATCGCCGTTGCCGCATGGATGTCGTCGCCCTCTTTAAAGGCTTCCTGCATATTCTCGTCGCCCGTAATGTGTGCGAGCACCCGCAATTCAATCTGTGAGTAGTCAGACGAGAAGATCTGCCAACCCGCATGGCTAGGGACAAATGCTTGGCGAATCTTCCGGCCTTCTTCCAGCCGAACGGGAATATTTTGCAAGTTCGGGTCTACGGAAGACAAGCGGCCCGTTTGCGTCAACGTTTGTAAATAACGCGTGTGGACTTTTTGATCCGACGAATGAATGGCTTCTAACAACCCTTCAACGTAAGTCGAGTTGATTTTTGAAATCTGGCGATATTCTAAGATGTTGGCCACAATTGGGGCTTCCGGTGCTAGTTTCTCTAACACGTCGACCGCCGTTGAATACCCCGTCTTGGTTTTCTTAATGACGGGCAGCTTCATCTCTTCGAATAAAATGTGCCCTAACTGCTTTGGCGAATTAATATTAAATTCTTCGCCAGCTTCATGGTAAATGGTTTGTTCAATTTCACTCAACCGTTCCTTGAACTGGCTCCCCATTGCTTTTAACGTACCACTGTCCACGGTGATTCCGGCCATTTCCATCTGTGCTAAGACAACGGCCATCGGTTTTTCAATATCGTCGTAAAGTGGGTCTTGCTCGTTAGCCTTTAACTTCTTCAATAATTCTGGCTTCAAGGCAGCGATGGCGGCTAACTTCCGCGCTAAGTGACTGAAGAAAACCTGGTCATCTTCAGGAATCGCCCGCTTAACACCCTTGCCATAGACCGTTTCGTCGCTTGGCAAATCAGTGTAGCCGTGTTGTTCAGCCAGATTGCCCAAGTCATTGCTGTTATCGTTAGTGTCCAGCAAATAAGAAACTAATAACAGGTCAAAGTCGACCGTTTTCAATTCGATTCCTAGGCGGTGTAACCCAACCATCGTGCGTTTCATGTCGAAGACGTCTTTTTTGACCGTCGTACTGCTTAACAGGTCACTCACTTCTGGCTTCATCAACAACTCAACGTCACGACTGACGTACCATTTGCCGTTTGCGCCAATCGCAAACCCGGCAAACGCAGACGTATGGTAATTAGGTGTCGGCATCTCTAAGTAGAAGTCGATTTGATCACCTAATTGCGCCAGTTCACCTAAATTAGCGGACGTTAACGTCGTGAAATCAATTGGTTTTTCTGGTTCATCGGATTGAACGTGCAATTTCTTTAAGAAAGATTGGAAATCCATTGCGCTATAAAACTCGGCTAATTGATCAATGTCTGGCCCATCATAGGCGAGATCGGCCAAGCCAACTGTGATTGGCGCGTCACGCTTAATCGTTGCCAGTACCTTAGCACGTGTAGCCAAGTCGTGGTCCTCAATTAAGTGTTCCTTCATCTTGCTCTTCTTCATCGCGTCGACGTTTTCGTAGACGCCTTCAATTGACCCGTATTCCTTCAACAGTTTCAGGGCCGTTTTTTCACCAACTTTAGTGACCCCCGGATAATTATCAGACGTATCACCCGTTAGTCCCTTCATATCAATGATTTGCAGTGGTGTGATACCTAATTTTTCTTGGACGTGTTCTGGCGTATAACGTTCTACTTCGGAAACACCTTTAACCGTTACGGCAATGGTCGTGTGGTCCGTCGTCAACTGGGTCAAATCACGGTCACCCGTAACGACCGTCGTCGTGTAACCGGCGTCGTCAGCCTGCTTAGACAGGGTCCCAATAATATCATCGGCTTCAAAGTCTTTTAATTCATAGTGTTGAATCCCATACGCATCTAAAAGTTGCTTGATGTATGGCATCTGTTCAGAAAATTCAACCGGGGTCTTCGCACGACCGCCCTTGTAGTTATCGAACATTTTAGTTCGAAACGTTGTTTTACCAGCGTCAAAGGCGACGAGCATATCAGTCGGCTCAACGGCCTTGATCATGTGGTCCAGCATGGTGTTAAACCCGTAGATGGCGTTGGTATGTAACCCATCCGCGTTAGTAAAGCGTTCAAGTTGGTTATGTAACGCAAAGAACGCCCGGAACGCCACACTGTTACCGTCGATCAATAATAATTTTTTTGCCATATTTATTTGCTCCCCGTTTTGATAGATTCGATTACTAGTTTTGTTCTGGTTCGCTGGTGCCAAAACGACCTCAATTGCTTTGCTAAAGCTAGTGACTACTAGCCATAGTACACCTTTAATTGTACCAAACTATTGGGTAAAACGGGCATTCGGCACCTAGAAAATTGAACGAGTGTTTGCCATTAAAAAAGGATTGTAGCCAGTTGGTTACAATCCTAAAAGTTATTTTAATTATTAGTCACGGCTTGAGCCGGCAAAGATTTGAATGAAGTACAAGAACAAGTTAACGAAGTCCAAGTACAATTGTAAAGCACCGGTAACAGCTAACCCAGTTGAAGAAACTTGGTCACCATACTGCAAGTACATCTTCCGCATGTTGTTGCTATCCCACATGGATAACCCGGCGAAAATCAAGACACCGATGTATGAGAAAATGTAGCTGATCATTTCACTTTGTAAGAACAAGTTAACGATTGAAGCAACGACTAACCCAATCAAAGCGGCAAACAAATGCGTCCCTAATTTAGAGATGTCGCGCTTCGTCGTATTACCAACCACAGCCATGGTTCCAAAGACGGCCGTTGCGGCAACAAAGGCCCCGCCAATCGTTGCACCAGTATACAGCTGCAACGTGACGGACATTTCAACCCCGAACACCACTGCGAAGACCATTAGTAACGTAAAGCTCATCGCAGGATTTCGTGTCGCGTTTTTCTGAATCCCACCGATCATCACAAACATGCTGACAATGAAAATCATCAGGAACCAGAATGGGTGGGCTGCAAATGCGCTGTTAATTGCTTCAGCAAACACCGTCATCGACAGGTAAGCCGTAATAGCGGAAACTAACACTGCCAACGCCATGAAACCGTACATCTTGGATAAGAAACTGCGTAGCCCAATCTGGGTGTTAATCGTACGCGGTTGCGGATCATTTTGAAAGTTATTCATCGATTATCCCTCTTCCACCTAAAATTTAATTAGATTATTAATTCCGAGTTAAAGCTCTTATTGAGTCTTCAGATGCCACCAACGCCTAGCGTCAGTGACCTCCTCACGCTAGTTTATCAATCAAATGCACTTCTCTAGCCATCTCAATCAGACACCTCAACTTTCTTGTCATCTAGTGTATCAGATTAGTCAGGGAAGGTAAAACGGTTTGTACTAGATAAATATATAAGATTTTATTATATTTAACACCACTCAAATTAACCGCTTCGTCGGGCAGCCTCGGTGTGCTATGGGGAACGGGGCCCAGCCACAGGACGGTCTGTGCCCTCGATTCAAAGCCGATACCCCACGTCTTTGAATCGTCCCGCAAGATTGGCGCAAAATTCGCCCGCCAATCTTGCCGACACAGCACACCGAGACTACCCGCCTTCGCTAAAATTTGTTTTACTATTGTTATTTCTATTGAATAATCGGAGGTTGGCGCTGATAACATCGGTCGTGAAGGTGGTGTTGGCCGATGATTTTTCGGCCTTACACCACGGACGGTCCAGGACAATTGCGCTTTTTGCAATTGTTCTGGGCGAGGGGCTAGACCGCTCCCCAGGCTAGCCCCGGTCCCACGACCGCATGTTATCAGCGACGGCCGGATTAGAGGTTAGTTTTCATTAGCTTTCAACCTCAAGACAATATTCATAAGCTACTAAAAAATCCCTTAGAAGTCAGACTTCTAAAGGATTTTTTGAGCGTTACAACGAACAGTGGGTAATTGCCCTTATTTCATTTCTTCTTCGTAACGTTTTTCGTATTTTTGAATGTCGCCGGCGCCCATGAAGACAACCACAGCATCGTGGTAAGCTTCCAAGGCGTGCATGTCATCCATCGTGATAATTTCACCGCCGTTAGGTAATTTGGCTGCTAAGTCCTTCGACGAAACGTCGCCAGATTCTTCACGAGCTGAACTAAAGATGTTCGTTAAGAACACATGGTCCGCCTTGCTTAAGCTCGTTGCAAAACCATCCATTAAAGCCTTCGTCCGTGAATAGGTATGAGGTTGGAAAACTGCCAAAATCTTCTTGTCTGGGTACTTTTGACGAGCAGCATCCAAGGTTGCTTTGATTTCAGATGGGTGATGCGCGTAGTCGTCGATCAGCATCATCCCGCCACCAACTTGGTGTTCAGAGAAACGCCGTTTAACCCCACTAAAGTCCAACAATTCACGCCGGATTTCATCCAAGTTAACCTTTTCAAAGTAAGATACGGCAATGACAGCTGTACTGTTCAGAACGTTATGTTCACCAAACAACGGAATTTCGAATTCACCAAGGGATTCGTCGTGATACTTCACTTCAAAGGAAGACCCTTTCGTGGTCCGTTTAATGTTGACCGCTTGGAAATCATCGCGGTCGCTAGTCCCGTAATAATAAATTGGGGTTTTAACGTCTAACTTACGGAGACTTTCGTCGTCACCCCAAGCAAAGATTCCCTTTTTAACTTGGCTACCGAACTGTTCAAATGCAGACTGAACGTCAGCTAAGTCCTTGTAATAATCTGGGTGATCAAAGTCCACGTTAGTCATGATGGCATAGTCAGGATGATAGGCCACGAAATGACGACGGTATTCGTCAGCTTCAAAGACGAAGAAGCGGGCATCAGGTGTCCCCTTCCCGGTCCCATCACCAATCAAGTAGCTGGTTGGAGCAATGTGGCTCAAGACATGGGAAAGCAAACCGGTCGTTGACGTCTTACCGTGAGTTCCCGCTACCCCAATACTCGTGTAACCTTCCATCAATTTACCTAAGAATTCATGGTACCGGTAAACGGGAAGACCCATCGCACGCGCTTTTTTAATTTCAGGATGTTCGTCGGTAAAGGAATTACCAGCAATCACCGTTAAGCCTTCGTGAATGTTGTCAGCAGAAAATGGCAGCATTTTAATGCCAGCGGCGGCTAACCCCTTTTGCGTAAACGTGTATTGTTCAATATCGGAACCTTCCACTTGGAAGCCCTTATCATGCAAAATTAAGGCGAGGGAACTCATCCCAGAACCCTTGATTCCAACAAAATAATAAACCGTTGCTTTATCCATTATTATCTTAATCTCCCGTGTTCGCAATTCATCAATTAAGCGGTGAATCGGTCTTTATTTAAATTATGAGTTGGCTTGTATCTTAGTTAAATCATCCGCAGTGAAATAAATATCACGCGGTTTGGAACCCTTAGCAGCGGAAATATACCCCCGTGCTTCTAGGTCATCAATAATATTAGCCGCCCGGTTGTAACCAATCGAAAAGTTTCGTTGCAATTTGGACGTCGACATCGTGTCTTCATCAGCAATGTAGGCCAAAACTTCTGGCATCAGGTCGTCTTCATTTTTAGCGGCTTCTTCGTGCTTCAACAAATTATCCGGCTGAAACTCGTAGTGTGGTGCGGCTTGGTCCCGAACAAATTGTGTAATGGCATCAATTTCGCGGTCCACAAAAGTCCCCTGCAACCGCATTGGATTACTTTGACCGTTGCCTAAGTACAGCATATCACCACGACCCAACAATTGCTCCGCCCCACTCGTATCGAGGACGGTTCGTGAGTCCACTTGACTTGAAGTCATAAACGCGATCCGGGTCGGAATGTTGTTCTTGATCACACCCGTAACCACGTCGACACTTGGCCGTTGCGTGGCAACTAGCAAATGAATCCCCGCAGCCCGGGCTTTCGCCGTGATGCGTGCAATGTAATCTTGGAATTCACTAGAAGCAACCATCATCAAGTCGGCTAATTCATCGATCACGATGACGATGTATGGCATCTTCAAGCCCGGCTCATGGTGTTCTTCCGCCAAATGGTTAAATTGTTCAATATTCCGTGCCCCGCCAGCAGCCAGACGATCATAACGATTGTCCATCTCATCGACGACCCACTTCAAGGCCGCTGAAGCCGCCTTAGGGTCAGAGATCACTGGTGCTAACAAGTGTGGAATCTCGTTATACGGTGCTAATTCAACGGCTTTCGGGTCAATCAATAATAATTTGACCTGTTGCGGATTAGCGCGGTATAACAGTGAAACTAAAATACTGTTAATGAAGACAGACTTACCAGAACCCGTTGAACCGGCAATTAAACCGTGCGGCATTTTACGCAGGTCCGTGACTTGTGGTTGTCCGAACAAGTCGACCCCTAACGCTACCGTTAACGGTGATTTGCTTTCCTTGAATGGTTTAGAATTTAACACCTCTGAGAGCATGACTGGCCGCGACTTCTTGTTAGGAATTTCAATTCCGACCGTATTACGGCCTGGAATTGGTGCCTCAATGCGAAGCTGTTTTGCTTCCAATGCCATCTTAATGTCATCTTCGAGGTTGGTAATCTTGCTGACCTTGATACCCCGTGCCAATTTGACTTGGAACTGGGTAATCGTTGGGCCAACTGTCCAATCGACCACGTTAGCGTTAACTTTAAACGCACTTAGCGTTTCCTCCAAGGCGGTCGCCTTCTGTTCGATCCAGTCGTCCATTTCAGATTCATCTAAAATAACCGGGGCCTTTAACAAGTCGAGCGGTGGAAAATGGTACGCCGCTAACTCCTTGGCACCCAAAACTGGCGCCGCAGAATCACCCGTGTGTACGGCTGATTCAGGCGCTGGTTCACTAGATGAAACTGGTGCTGAACTTGTCTGTTTAATAACTTCAACCGGTTCCCGTGGCGCTTTATTGACCGCTGCAGGTGCTGGTCGCATCCCGACTGGTTGATAAGGCTCATCGTCATCATCGGCCACCACTGAGGACTGAATCGGAGTCGCTTCAGACGATGTGGTTTCAGTAGTCGCCTGGGTTTCATCAGAATGCGCCTCATCCGAAAGTGCTTCATCCGAAAGTGCTTCATCCGAAAGTGCTTCAGATGCTGGCTCATCTTGGTCCTTAAATAGGGCTAAATCAGACTGCGCATCGTGTTCAGCGCTCATAATGGCGTCTAATGACAACCCTAAGCCGCGACTAGGTCGGGCCTCAGATTGGGGATCAACCACAGCCGCACTGGCCACCGCAGAAGTTGCGCTGACGGGATGCGTTGGTTCAAAGACCACCGTTGGGCCTGCTGGCATCGTTGCCATTACCGGTGTTGTCGGTTCAAAGACTTCCGTTGGAGCCGCAGACTGCGCGGCCTGACTAGCAACTTCATGACGCACACGCTGAACAGCCGCAGCGGGCTCAAAGACCACTGTCGGTAACGCCGCACTGGCAATTGCCGGAACAGCAGCTTCGCTAGCTGCTTCCGTAACGGCAGACTGCGCTGAAGTTAAATCACTTTGTTCAGTTGATTCAACTGGTTCCGCAGCTGTCGACATTGACTGGGTTGGTTTAAAGACCACTGTTGGGCCACTGGTTGGCTGCGTGGCTGCTTGACTAGCCGGCCTCGTTGGTTCAAAAGTTTCGGTTGGTCGCTCACTAAACCCGCTAGCGTGTGGCTCAAAGACTTCCGTTGGGGCATTGCTTGTTGACTGAACCGTTTCGTTAACGGCCTTAGTCAGCGGACGTTGTAAATCAACTTCTGGTAAGTGTTCACTAGCTTCATCCGCAAACAACATAAACGAGTCCGTCGCTTTATGCAGGCTCACTTCAATTTCAAGGTAGTTTTGGTCATCCTTTTGTCGAATGATCCCACCGTTCGTCATCGCATTCGTTAATTGTGCTGGAATGTGTGACGGGTGAAACGACCCATGCGTCCCACCATTGAACGGTGCGTTACTCGTGGGTTCACTAGTTTCTTTTGGACGTGCCGGTGCTTTTGAGCGCACTGGTTGAACCGGTCGTGCTGCTCGCGGCGTTGGCCGGGGCGCCTGAGACGTCGCCCGTGACGACTGCGAACTCGCGGCCGACGCGGCAGGAGTTGATTGACTGGCCGCTGCCGAATGATTCACTTGTGGTGTTTTTAATCGATATTTCCGGAAAAAAGCCGGGCCATCATAATGGTTCATTTTCAATCATCCTATTTCGTAGACATAATTAGTCGGTAAATAATGTCTGGGCACGTTTGAAATCAAACGCCGCCCCGACTGGCTGGTAATCAGCTGGTAAAATTAAGGCACCGGGATGTTGTGGCGCATTCGGCAATTGTAGTTCACGGCCGGACACGATCATCCCATCACTTTCAACCCCACGTAGTTCGCCAGGCCAAATAATTAACCCATCAGGCATCATCGCCCCAACCTTAGCCACAACGACTAAGATATCAGCTTGCATGTTAGGTGAACCGCTGACGATTTGAAGTGGTTTATCCGCCCCAACCTCAGTCTTAGTCACTTGCAGGTGATCAGACTTAGGATGAGCTTCAGCGGATGCAACGTACCCGACAACAAATTTAGGGTCAGTATCTTGTTCTAATTCAGGATCGAAATCATTCGTTTTTAATAAATTATTTAATTGGTCGACTTGGTCCGCTGTTAAATGGACCTGACCATTAACATCAAGTTGGCCTAACGTTTCAGAAACGTTAAAGAAATTGTAGCCAAGGGTTTGATCCGTTTTTTCGTCACTAATCCGGGTGACGGTTGCGTGCGTTTCAACTTTTTGACTCGCCGTATCTGGTCGTAAAACAGCGATTAAAGTATCGCCTAATTCAGTTGGATTATAACTTGTAATTAACATAGGAAACCCCTTTATATTCATTTTAGCGTTCAACATTTTATTATAGCGTATTTTTACTAAATCTTACTGATTAATTATGACTTTTCTTTGTTTTATCGTCAATCATTGGTATACTAAATCTGAACAAAAAAATCCCACCAAAGTTGGTCGAAAGGAGTACGCAACATGAATAAACAATTACAATATAGCGGCTTATTAGCAGTTGGAATGGCTGGTATCGCCGGAGGCTTTTCCATTGGCGGCCTATTAAAACGGTTGCGCCGACCAACCCCCAACCAGATTTTAAATCAGGTCAAACGGGCCTTCCTAAAAGAAGCTCCGATTGAGGGCTCCTGGATTGAAATGAAAAAGTCCCCGTTACAAAAATTCGCCCTACGCACCGACGTCTACTATGGCGGCATCACCCGCTACGAAGACGGTCAACTCGTTCAATACGAATTTTTAGCCGATGCCAACACGGGAAGTATCTTAGATATTTACCGTCTTTAATTTAAAAAATTAACAAATGGGTCTTTGAAACCACGTGCTGGTTTTCAAGAACCCATTTTTCATGTCTTAATGATGGTGTACTAAACTAACCACCGGAAAAATAGCTGTGCTACACTGAATTTATTGATAAAAATAGTTATAGAAAGAAGCTTTCTCAATGTTTGTCCTCCCATTACTTGAATTAGCCGTGGTCTTTCTCATTTGGCTGGTTGCCTACGGACGAAAATACGTTATTCCGTTTCACGCCTTTGTGGTCCTATCCTCATTTAAAGAAGGAAAATGGGCCGTTAAAGACGTCGATCAGGCTGCCTTATCAACCGCAACTGATATTCAACACGCCCTTAAGCGCAATAAACGCGAAAATGCCGTCGTAAGCATCCTCGTTTTAATCTCTTCACTCGCTTTTTTACTAAGTCGTGGCGCCCCCTTCTGGGAATTTGCGCTAGCAGGTTTGCTTGTTGCCTACTGTTGTTACCACTTCAATCACGAACTCTACGAAATTTTTAAGATTATCTACTGTCGGTCGCACCGCGATAATTTGGAACAGTGCTACGCCTTTCTGACAAAAGACTGGCAAAATTACGACCGCCAAAGCGATCGACCGATTGACTAAAATGGATTCTTGAAACCACACTTGTGATTTCGAGAATCCATTTTTCATTATTCCAATTAATTTTCTGATGGTAAATACCACGTTTGAATCCGCTGGACCACTTCAGCGTCCAAATAGCGTACCTCAATTGCTTTACCGTGATTACCGGAGCGCAATTGAACCGATAAATGGGCTAAATGGGCCTTCTTCATCCACACCGTTTGCGCAATTTCCACTGACTGGACTTTCACCCGCGGCACGACAACCTGTTCACGGGTAAATACCGAACCCGTTTGCAACACTAATAATTCTGGGGTCATGACGGCGACTGCCGTATTGCGGCTCGCATACCGCCCCTGAGCAAACGCAATGATCAACCACACCGGCCAACTCAACAGGACTCCCATCGTAAACTGGGGAATCCACCACTGAATAAGGCCAGTTATTAAAGCTAAGGCTGCCAGCCACAACAACCCGCTATTGCGGCTAAAATGCCACCGTTGTTTAACGGCAACGTGTGTTAATTTCGGCGCTTCCGTTGGCAACCAATCAATGAATGGCGCCAATACCTTATACGCTGCCGCCGTTTTAACGACTGGCAGGAGCACTAACGTATCGTCGTCCTCATCTTCGCCCGCCTGACCAGCCGTCAGTGCTTGGACTGTGCTGAGGTGTAACCACTGGCGGAGCACGTTTTGCTTAAAGCGAACGGCCTGAATTCGATCAACGTGTACGTTGACTTCGTTGCGTTGAAAATAACCACGCGTCATCGTTAACAGCTGTTCTTCGCGTCTTAACGTAAAGCGATAATACCGTTGGATCACGTTTAAATATGACGCCAAGATTCCGAGTAACAAAACACCGACGACGATCCCAATCAAAATCGTCCCACGCAACGCTACTAATTGATGTTCCACCGCACTTAGATCCCGTTGTGGTAGTAATTTATGACCCTTATCGTATAACCACCCGAGCACTAAAATGATGGGCACAACACCGAGTGAACTAATCGCATACGCGTTTAAATCCCGTGCATTAATCTGATAACCCAATACTTCACCCGGCTGATCAACAACATTGGTTTCGGCTGAGCCATCATCTACGGGCTCACCATGCCGGTAATGGTCAATTAAAGTACCGACGGATTGTGGTACTGCCAATAACTGACCCTCACCCTTTTTGTCTGTCTTGCCAGCCGTTTCAAGCGTCAAACTTTCTAAGTGAAACGGCCGCAAGTAAAACCACTGTTTATGCTGAATGGTCTGAATCTTATCATACGGAATGTGCGTGACTTGGCGGACAAAAATTCCTTGCTGAATCGTTACCCCATCAGGCGCAACCACGTACTTAAAGCGCCAATAACGCACCACCGCTAACAGAAACAATAAGATTATAAAAATGACTAGGCCAATGAAGCTGAGTTGCATCATCCCGTCTGACAAGTGTAGCTTACTCAATAAGAGAAAGGCCACGATGACCACTAATATGACGTTTTGACCCGTCTGCCATAGCAACTGTAAAAACGCGGGCCAGGCTAACCGCTTAGGCTTCATTCCGGGCCTCCTGCGCTAAAGCCATGATCCGATCCCGTAACCGGTCCGCCACGTCGCTCGTGACCCCGTCAATTTTATAGCCAGATGCCGCCGTTTCAACGGTCACCGACTGTAGCTTGTTCAATTGCAATAAGGGTCCGGCCGCCAACGTCACGTTTTGAATCCGGCTGATTGGTACGGTAATTTCATGCTGGAAAATGACACCATTTTTTAAATAAACGGCATTATCAGTAATCCGGTACCGCCAAAAAGCGTACCGGTACGGAATCAGGGCTAACTCAACGATAACGTCCAAAACACTTAAAATGATTGCGGCGATCCATAGCCACAACCACCAATGCCAATACACGGATGCCACCCATAACCCTGCGCTAATGAGTAAGCCAACCGCACCGCTAATCCCAGCAGCGTAGCGCCAGACAACTTTAATTTGGCGTGGTAACTGTTCTGTCATAATAATTATTCCTCCAAACTACGAGACTCATTCAAAGCTTAACATACTCACAGTTTGTTTAAACCGCTACATGCCAAACAAACAATTGTCATACAACCATTGCTTGAGCCCAATCATCTTATTGGTCCGATAAAACTTTGCCAGCTGAGAACCATACCAGTGCATTTTGCCTTCAGGAATCATTAAAATCCCCGCTCCTGCTTGGACGAGCACTAAGTTAGCAGCAATCAAAGCCGTTCGCTTATTACCATCCACAAATAGTTGCCAGCGCGACAAGCTCAAGTTTAGTTCTAATGCGCGCTCAATTGCTGACTTGTCGGCGTTCAAGATTTTCTGAACACGTCGCGTTGTCTGTTCACCCGGTATTGGTGGCACCCAAACAGCATTCGTTAACGGGACTTGAACCTCGACGGTACGGAACTTCCCCGAGTTCGCTTGTTCACCCTTAACGATCTGATTAATTTTTAAAATATCAGCAATCGTAACGTCGCTAGCCTGATGATCCATCAAGAACTGATACCCACGCTTCAGGTTTAACACCGTCGCCTGATCTTCCGGCGAGACGTCCCGCACCTCAAAACGATGAATAATTGCATCGGTTTGTGCCAGCGTCGTTGATAAGCCCTCAAACTTACCGGTCGTATAAACTAGTCGCGTGAGATTGTGATCAATAAGGCATTTTTCATCGTACCTTGATAATTCAAATTTATCCGTAAACACGCTGACCACCACCTTTTTAGCCTGATTTTCTTAAAAAGATTATAGCATGTCCTAAGTTTCAGCCATGATCAGAATTTAAACCAAAAGAAAAACACCCCGTTCAGAAATTAAATTGAAATTTCTGAACGGGGTGTTTTGAAAGCTTATTTTTCAGTTGGAAAAGTCGCAATGATTTTGTAAATCGGACCCTTGGCACTGAATTTTTGTTCATATTCTGTTTCAACGTTCTCTTCGGGCGTCACAACCGCGTGTAAGTCCAACCAGACCTGTTCAAAGTGCAAGCCGTAGTTATTCATGCTAGTCAGTGAAAATTCGAACAGGCCGCGATTATCGGTCTTAAATTCGATTTGCCCATTCGGCTTTAAAACTTCTTGGTAAGACTGTAAGAACGTCTTATACGTCAAACGGCGCTTTTCGTGACGCGCTTTAGGCCACGGATCAGAAAAGTTTAAGTAGACCCGGTCCACTTCGTGTGGTTCAAAGAACGCCGTCACGGCTTCACCGTCAGCGTGTGCTAATTGCAAGTTAGGTAGTGGTTCTTCCACCAACTTCTTCAAAATCACCGCAATTACTGATGTTTGAATTTCAATCGCCACGTAATTAATTTCGGGATGGCGTTTGGCCATATTAATAATAAATTGGCCCTTGCCGCTCCCAACTTCAATTTGTAGCGGTTGTTCTTTTTCAAACCGACTTTGCCACTGCCCTTTGAGCTGGGCTGGATCTTCTGTAATGAACTCCGGATGGGCAGCAATTAATTTGGGTGCCCATGGTTTATTTCTTACACGCATACGTTAAATAACTCCTTAATTATTGGCATAAAATAACCGCGAATTCCGATTGGAACCCGCGGCGCTCGGTTCAAGCCTATTAAACTTCGTACTGAGAAAGTTCTTCTAAGAAAATAATCTCATGATTCATTTGGTGGTACTGGTTGCGATAATAATTATCTTTAATATTCAGTAATAAATTAATTTTTGCGTACCAGACAACCCGGGTCCGCAAATCGGCCGTCATGGTTTCACCATATTCTTCAAACCACTTTTGCCAGTCGGGTAATGGGATGTACTCACAAAGGAGCATACTAATATCTGAGGCCGGATCGGCAAATCGCGCCGAATCCCAATCCACCAAGTACAATTGGCGGTGGTCGGACAATAGCCAGTTCTTATGATTTAAATCACCGTGACAAACCCGATAGTCAGCGACGGGTAACGTTGGTAACGTCCCTTTTAACTCGCTTAAAACGTTAGTCATTAGCGGGTGCTGACGTAAATCATCAGGTAAGTCCTGTAAATACTCACGAATAAAATCATGGGGTGAAACGACCTGGCCACCGACCTTAGTTAACATCCGATGAAGCAACTTGGAATTGTGCACACGTGCCAATAAATGCGCCACTTTAGGCAAACGCATTTGTTGCTTTGTTAAAGTTTGACCATTCAACCACTCTTGGGCAGTTAACGTGTCGCCACTCGAGATCCGTTTCGTCCAGATTAATCGCGGGGTAATTTCTTCCATCGACAGCGCCGCTAAAAACGGCGAAGCATTTCGTTTTAGGAACAATCGTTGGTGATCTTTTTTGCCCATGAAAGCTTTGTTCGTATTCCCATAAATTGGATAAATATCCCAGCCGTCATCAAGTTCGAAATCCATCAGCCCCACTCCTCTCAAAAAAATTTATTTCCGTCATTCAACTTACTTAACAATCACATTCTAAAGACCAAAACGGCTCCCGTCAAGTCCTTTTTAACCGTTGTTACGTCGGCATTCTAAGCTAGTCTGAGCTTTGCGTACCAAGCAACTAAGAGATAGATTTCAATCACGTTAATGACTAGCAAAATCCCGACTTGAGCTAACGATGCGTTGCTTAGCCAAAAAGCGATTAAAAAAATTATTCCCGTGACACTGAGCACGTTCGTTAGTAATCGTTGAAAGTTAGCCAACCGTTGTTTAACGGCTAGCGGATAAATGTGCGTAAAAACTATATTATCGTAACGTTTATAAAACGGCAACAATTGAAACCCAATTAAGTAGATAAAAACGACATCTAACGCCATTGCCAACCAGCCATGACCACTGAAATACAGCAAGATAGCGCCAATTACGGTTAATCGCGCGACTAAGCCACTAAATTCGGTTCCCCGAAGCATCCCGCGACTAAATAAATAGCCAAACGCATGGGTTTGATCCTTTGGCAACCACCGCAATAGCCAATCGAGGTAACGACGCCGCTTAACGGTTCCTTGAACCATTGGCACATCCGTAAACAAGTTGAAGAAGCGGTAAATCCCCAACATGCGGTTGGCTTCCAACTTAACGTCATCCCGCCAAGCCACAACACTTTTTGGCCATAACCGCTGATGCCATACCCGTTGTGCGGCAGCTAGCCCTAGCGCAAGCACGAGGCTAAGCCAAGGTGATACGACCAGTCCCAGGGCAAGAATTACTAGCGCTGCCAACCAGTTGGCCGGTTTGGACCACCGTTTCATCGTCGGACTTAACCGGTACAAATGCGTTACCGCTAACGTCATCTGGCTATCTTTTAAAGCCAATTGAGTCACGAGTAACGCTAACAACGCAATCCCCGAAATTTTATCAACTAATACTAGTAACGGAATTGTTACGATGACTAGGAAGACTTGGACGATCTGTGCAAGCCACCAACTGTAGTGCCAAGCGTGAACTAAGTAACCGTGAAGGTCGTGCTCCCGCGGGAGTAAGAAAACCGTGTCGGCTGGCTCCAGCAACGTTGCCACCCGGCCAATTCCTAAGCCACCCCACAAAATAAGCCCAACGATGGCAATGATCCACGTATCCTTGGGCCCAACCGTTTTTAGCCAATTGGAATACGTCAACCCTAAACCACCGACAAAGAACATTAATGCAATCACAAAATGATCGTTAAAAACTAACCGTAAGTACCGCAACATTTGTCGCAAATGACGTTGCGATCGGTTTCGGTATAACTCATTCATCACGGGTCACCCCTGTCAAACTGAGGTAAATGTCATTCAAGGAGTCCCCGGCATCCGGATAGTTGGCTTTAATTTCTGCAAAGGTCCCCTGCGTCTGAACTTCACCGGAATGCAGTAACACAAAACGGTCACAGGCTTTTTCAGCGGTATCCAAAACGTGGGTCGACATCAAGACGCCCGCCCCGTTTTCCTTCGCGGTCTTAATGAGGTGCAGTAAGTCATGAACCGCCAACGGGTCAAGCCCTAAGAATGGTTCATCAATGATAAACAACTTTGCATTAGTAATGAACGCACACACAATCATCACTTTTTGTTTCATTCCTTTAGAAAAGTTGGCTGGGAACCAATCCAACTTATTATCTAACCGAAAGATCTTTAATAAATCGTTTGCGCGTTCCCACGCGGCTTTTTGATCCAAGCCATACGCTAACATGGTCATTTCCAAATGCTCTTTTAACGTTAACTCTTCATATAAGATTGGCGTTTCTGGAATATAGGCAATCTGTGCCTTATAGGCCTGGGGATCAGTGGCTAACGTCACGTCATTTAGCGCAATCTTCCCCTTCATCGGTGTTAACAACCCAATGATATGATTGATGGTCGTTGATTTACCAGCACCGTTAAGCCCAATCAGACCGACTAATTCGCCGGGACGGACTTCAAAACTAATATCTTTTAAAACTGGAATTTGTGAATAGCCACCGACTAAGTGACTCACCGTTAATGCCATGGTGTAAACCTCTTTCTGTATGGGATAAGTGCATCCATTATAGCATAGGCCCGCGCATTCTTTTACCACGTCACCCTAGGCAAGTGCAACCGGTGCCAACTCCCCTTTGATTGGGATGTTTAGATTAGTGTATAATGGAAATAACAGATTAATTAAACTAAATCTTAAACTAGAAGGTGTTATTGAATGAACGCTTTTGAACCGCAACTCGATGACGATTGTATCTTTTGTAAAATAATTAAGGGTGACATTCCTAGCTACACGATCTACGAAGATGACATGGTCAAGGCCTTCCTTGACATTTCACAAGGCACGCCAGGTCATACCTTAGTCGTTCCTAAGACGCACGTTGCTGATATTTTTGGTTACGACCGCGACTTAGCTAGCTTAGTCTTTGCCCGGATTCCTGAAATCGCCAGGGCCATCAAAGCCTCTGACGACCGGATTATTGGGATGAATATTGTGAACAACAACGGTGCGGTTGCGTACCAATCCGTTTTTCACTCCCATTTCCATCTGATTCCACGTTACAGTGACAAGGATGACTTCCGCATGATCTTTAAAGATAACGCTAAGAAGTATGACGAAACTGACTACACCCGTTTACAAAATGCCATTAAGGCAGAATTGCAAAACTAGGAGGCCGATTGAATATGGCAAAATTTATTCGTAACGGTCTGATTGGGATTGGCCTCAGCGCCGCTGCGTACATGTTGATCAATCGTAAGACGCCTAAAGATGTTTATCACGACGTTAAAAGTTACGTTCAAGACGTGATGGATGCGGCTGATGACCTACAAACTGCCAGAGAAGACTTTGGTGACGCAACTAGCAACTTAAACGTTGAATTGCAACACGCAGCCGAAGTTTTCGATGATATTCAAACTGATATTGATAAGTTCCAATTTAAAATTGAACCCCACGTGGCGTTGCTCCAAAAACACGCGGATCACTTACAAGCCACCCTCGACCATTTGAGTGGTGACCAGAAGTAAATTTTAGCCAACTAACCGCTTTTCAGCTGTCGGTTGGCTTTTTTGCTAGCCTGATTGTTTGGCGAATTAGTAAACCTCTCCTGGGCCGTAAGCCTGACAGCCACCGTTTAATTTGGTGAACTTGCATTTGCAAATCGTTTTAAAAAAATAATCAAAGCGTTACAGTTGTGAAGAGGTTGTGAATTCTCTGAAAATTTTGTAAAGATTTGCAACGAACTGCAGAAGCCGTGTCAGATATGGTATAGTAGTCTGGTAAGTCTGCTAGAGCAGAAGATTTCAAGAATAGGATGTGTTTTTGGTATGAAAAAATGGCTTATTGCCTTTGCCGGAGTGTTACTGACGTTTACGTTGGCTGGCTGTGGTAGCAAGACAGTTGCATCAACTTCCGGTGGTAAAATCACTGAAAGCCAATATTACAGTAGTATGAAGGGAACTTCTTCAGGTAAGCAAGTCTTGCAACAAATGATCCTGAACAAAGTTCTTGAAAAGGAATACGGGTCAAAGGTTTCAAGTAAGTCTGTTGACAAGCAATACAACACTTACAAGTCTCAATACGGTAGTTCTTCATTTGCAACCGTCTTATCACAAAACGGTTTGACAACTAAGACCTTCAAGGAACAACTTCGTTCTAACTTGTTATTGAAGGAAGCCGTTAAAGACAAGGTTAAGATTTCTAACGCTGCTTTGAAGAAGCAATGGAAGTCTTACTCACCTAAGGTAACGGTTCAACATATTCTCGTTGCTAAGAGCGCAACTGCTGACACTGTTTTGAAGGAATTGAAGAAAGATTCCAGTCAAGCTAACTTCACCAAGTTAGCTAAGAAGTATTCAACGGATACGACGACTAAGAACGATGGTGGGAAGATGGCTGCCTTTGACAACACCGACACAACCCAATCATCTAAATTCTTGACCGCCGCCTTCAAGCTGAAGAATGGTGAATACACGACTTCTGCAGTTAAGACCACGAACGGTTACGAAATCATTCGCATGATCAAGAACCCTGGTAAGGGTAAGATGTCTGATCACACGAAGGATTTGAAGGACCAAATCTGGAACAACGACATGAGCGACTCAACCGTCTTGCACAACGTTGTTTCTAAAGTTCTTAAGAGTGGGAACGTTTCAATCAAGGATAAAGATTTGAAGGATATCTTATCTTCATACCTTTCAACCTCATCTTCATCAAGCTCACTTAAATAATGCAATTTAAAAGACCGCGATTTTAAAATCGCGATCTTTTTTTATACTTTCGTTTTCCGCTTCGTCGGGCAGCCTTGGTGTGCTGTGTCGGCAAAGCTACCCGACTGCGCTCACAATAAATTTATCATTGTTATTTTTGCTGGGTAAGCTGAGGTAGACACTGATGACACCGGTCGTGAAGGTGGCGTTTGGCCAATGATTTTTTGGCCTTACACTACGGACGGTTCGGGACAATTGCGCATTTTGTAAGTGTTCCGGACGAGGTTCAAGACGTCTCTCAGGCTTGAACCGGTCCCACGACCGCATATCATCAGTGTCTACCGTAATACTTAGCTTAAACACCAACCGGAATTGTCAACGTGCCGCGGGATTTTTCAATCTTCAAGTTCCCTGCATCATCGTATGCCATGTGGTCAACATAGTGCTCGTTGACCCCGTGCGCGTACAAGACGCCCTTAAACTGAGCGATCCACTCGCGGTAAACTGTGGGATGATGTGTTGCCAATTCATAAACGTCCGAGCAATCATACTTGTTAATCAATTGTTCTAAGTGCGAATCCAAAAAAGCCTGCCAGAAATGATAAAATGCAACCCGTTCTTTAGCTGGCATTTGCCGTACGACCCGATCAAACTGCTGACATACCGTTGTATCAGTCATGATGAATTCCTCCGTTTTGGCTCATTTCTATCGATTATACACCTGTTTGTGTGGAAGTGAGCATATTAATTTAAGCGCTTTCATTATTTTTGAATTTATTGCTCACAAAAAACGGATGATCCTTTTTCAAGCATCATCCGTTTTATTTTAATTCGTTCAATTCTTAAACTGAAGCTTAGTCTTCAACGGTCTCTTCCGTTGGGACGGTGACACCAAACTCGTCACCCACGGCCTGCATTTCAGCGATAGTCGTCTCATCAATCGAAACGCCTTGTTCAAGGTTTTCATCATAGTGGCGGTATTCGCGGTCACCAGGAATCATAATCTTCGTCCCTGGTAAGTGCTTCAAGTGCCGGATCCGGTCGAACATCTTCGTGGCGTTAGCTTTGAGGACGTCCAAATCTCCAAACAACGCTGGATCGATAGTCATGAAAAACTGACTGAAGTCGTGCTTCCCTTTGTTAGTATCCGCAGATAAGGAACCTTGGGCCAAAATCCCAGTCAACAATTCAATAATGAGTGAATTACCAAAGCCCTTGTAATTAGAGTTGACTTCATCTTGGCCACCTAACGTGAGGACCCCACCACCGGGACGGTCTTCTGAAAAGGCGATCTTAGCCAAGTTGTCTTCGACTGTCTTAGCATCGTGTAACACGTTCCGATTTTCGTCCACGGCCCAGTCACCAGGAATTTGTTCACCCTTTTTAGCTAGGACCTGAATCTTACCACTTGAAACAACGGCGGTTGCACCGTCAAAAACGAATGGGTGTGGGTCTGCTGGGAACGTAAATGCCAGGGCGTTCGACCCTAAGAAGGCTTCCAGTGAGTTTGTTGGAACGACTAACGGACGGGTATTCGTCGTTGAAATCCCAATCAACCCTTCTTTGCAGGCCATCCGTGAGTAGTAACCGGCCGTCCCAAAGTGATTAGAGTTACGAATGACGGCTAAAGAGACCCCCATCTGCTTAGTCTTTTCAATCAATTTTTCCATTGTGAAGGCGGACGCAATCTGTCCCATACTCTTATTTGCGTCAACGAGTAAGCTCGTTGGTGTTTCCTTCAAAATTTTAGGCTGGCGTTCTGGTTCCAAAGTATGGTCTTTAATCATTCTTGAATACCAAGCGAGTCGCTGAATCCCATGAGAAGAAATCCCCCGTAAGTCAGCATCAACTAACGTATCGGCCAATAACGCGCCATCTTTTGCACTAAACTTTTGGGCCTTAAACACTGATTCCAAAAACTGTCGTTCCACTTCTGCACTAATTCTCATAATCAATTTCTCCCTTGTATGTAAATTGCTAACAAATACGTATTAATTAATATTAATTAACTTCATTAGTAAATGTTTTAAGCGTAAATTCATTGTTTTCTAAAGAGCAACTACACTAACAGTGCTAATTATGTCGCTTTAAATGAGAAATCGCAAGTAAAAATGTTGCTTAAATTTAAGTTTACTCATTTTAACGCCATAATCACTTCTGAGTCCCCTAATTAGTCATAAAAATACCCATCCTTAACTGGTCATTCAACCAGTTAAGGATGGGTATTTAGATAAGTTCTAACACTATCATTAAGCCGTCGTAATTTGCATCCGCCCGTTACGTTTGGAGTGATACAAATTTTGGTCGACTCGATTATAGAAATCATTATCAGTCTCGTCATCACATGATAATGATGAGACACCAACTGAAATTGAAATTGGAATCTGCTGATCATCAAATTTGACGTCTAAGTTATTAATCGCCGTGAAAATCTGATTAACGATCGTTGTCGTGCTAGCAAAATCGTATCCCGGAAAGACAATGTTGAATTCCTCACCCCCGGTTCGATACAGTTTAACTCTCGGGTCGTTTTCATCAATCACGGTCTGAGCAACCGTTACAACGTGTTGTAACACCCGGTCACCCGCCAAGTGACCATAGGTGTCGTTAACATGTTTAAAATGATCAATATCAAACATCATCATGGATAAGTTCAAGTGATTTTTAGTGCTATCACCAAACAACCCTTCAATTTCACTAGTATACGCACCGTAGTTTTCAGTCTGTGTTAGCGCATCGTGATTCGCAAACTTTGCTAACCGCAATTTGAGTTCGCTATCATTTGTGAGCATTGTGACGTACCCATATAATAAGACTTCGAAAATAATCAGGTAGATCCATTCTTGGAAAAAGGTCGTCCAGTCTAGGTTAAACTTAAGTTTCATCCAGACCCACAGCATGCCACCAAAAAACGTTGTAACCAGCATATAGTAAGTCCAAGCGTACCGGTGCTTCTGAAAATGGATACGCGCATAATTCAACGACCAGAAAAATAAGAGCAACGTGGTCGCGTGACCCCAAGACTGCCAGTAGAATATGGAGTGGTTAAACACCATAAAGACTAATACAACGGGAAGCAACGCGTAGTAACGCAAATGGATATTTAAAAAGTACCCGCAAAATATCAACGCAATAATTTGAAAGTTCATGAATTGCCAACTAATGGACGTGCCAACGATTAGCGATTGCATGCTAAAAACAAATAATAACATGTAAATCACATCAAACCACGCGTTCAGCATGTCATCAGCAATCTTAATGTGATGCCGATGGACCCACGAAATCATCCAATTTAAAATCACCCAATATAATGTTAAAACGCCTAGTACGAAGAAAATACTGGTTACAAATGGCGGTACCCGCCAGTATGACCATGTCATATTTATCGTCCCTTCGATTAATGACCATCTTTAGTATCGGTGGTCGCCGTAATTAACTGTGGTTTACCGTAGTAGTAACCCTGATGTAGATTAATTCCGGATTTTTGGGCCATTAACAAGTCGTTGCCATCTTCGATTCCTTCCAAAATAAATTCTAACTGGTAGCGATCTGCAATTTTATGCCAAAAGGAAACAGCTTGTGGAATCAAGCCAGCCTGTCCATGCATTCTCAAATTCTGCATGGCAAATTTAATCTGATCTACAAACGGTAGTAAGTGATGAATATTGTCAAACGTATTGGATCCCGTACCAACATCGTCAATGCTTAATTTAATGCCGTATTGATGGAAAAACAGACTATACTTTTGAATTTCATCTAACGTCGGGTTTTCCGTCAACTCGATCGTTAAAGCAGCCGGGTTTAGCCGCTTCTTCAAATATATAATCGTTCCAAGCATCAAACGATCTTCAGCCTGTTCCCGATTTAAGTTCAGTGCCAGTACTTGGTTAGTCGCCTTAGTGGATAATTGGTGCGCCAAAGTTTCTAACAACTGGCCCTGTTTATCGAGGGGCAGCTCTGTAAATTTTTCGGGTACGATCCAACGCCCCTGAGACTCTTTACGTAATAATAATTCGTAACCAAAAACTTGTTTCTGTTGCTGATCAACTTGTGGTTGAACAAAAAAGCGATACATCTATAGAAAACCTCATTTCCATCGTAAATTTAATTTATCCAGCTCCCCCATACATCGCTTGAGCCACAGTTATTTTAATATTAATAACCTAATTTAATCCTGATCCTCATGGTTAGCTTTTGCCCAACCACCAATGGCCGTAATTCGTGGTTGATCATGACCAGCCTCTGCTTCTTGTGCAACGGCCATTTGGGCCACAACATTTAAGTAGTTAAACGGATCATCAAAGTTTGGTGAAAATAGCATATCAACGTATGCTAAATCATCGATCGTATTGCCGTTTTGAATGGCCACTGAAATCGTGTTGGCCGATTGCGCGACCTCGTGTGGACTCCAGAATTGCGCACCCAAAATTTTGCGGTTTTCTGGATTATACGTTAGCTCAATCACTAACGGATCCGTGCTAGGCATGTACTTTGGCCGCCACGTTCCTTCATAAACAACCCGTTTAACCGGAACGTGTGACTGTTTAGCAATTTCGTACGTCAGCCCCGTTGTCCCAAGCGTGTAATTGAATAACTGCATAGCCGAAGTTGCCTGCGTCCCCATGTAACGGTGGGTATTACCGAAAACGTTCGTCCCGGCTAACGCCCCTTGACGAACCGCATTGGTTGCTAATGGTGTGTAAGCTGACGCGCCGGTCGGGTTAAAGTTAACCACGCAAGAGTCACCGGCTGCATAAATATCGGGGTCGGACGTCTGAACATAGTCATTAATAATGATGGCACCATGTTTATCCATCTTGACTTGACCACGGAGTAACTCAGTCGTTGGCACAAATCCAGTCCCACCAATGGCCAAATCCGCAACAAAATCACCCTGATTCGTTTCAATCACTAGTTCGCCGTCGTCATTACTCGTAAAGGCCGTTACTTTGTGATTGAGCTTCACGTCAACACCGTGGTCTTGTAAAACTTTAACCGCTCGATCCGACATGTCTTTACTAATATAATGATTTAAAATTTGATCATGGGATTGGAACAGCGTGACGTCATGGTTCGTATTCGCATAACTTTCTGATAATTCAGTCCCAATGTAGCCAGCACCAATAATCGCAATCCGTTGATTATCCTTGGCCGTCTTGTAAATCTCTTTGGCTTGATCGTAAGTCTTGCATAACAAGACCTTCGATTCATCAATCCCAAAGATTGGCGGTACCGCAACACTCGAACCAGTCGTCATGATCAATTTGTCATAATGATCATCAAACACTTCACCAGTCTTCATATTCGCTACTTGCAAGGTCTTAGTCGCAGCATCGATCTTTAACACGTTATGCTTGGTCAGGACTTTTGCCCCAGCCGCCGTCAATTCTTCTGGTGACGAATAGAACATGTCTTCTAGCCGTTGAACTTTACCACCTAGATATAAATAAATACCGCATGATAAAAACGAGATATTATCATTTCGTTCATAAACGGTGACCTCGGCCTCCGGATGATTCTTTAATATTTGTGAGGCTGCAGCAGTCCCAGCATGCGTACAGCCAACAATAACAATTTTCATTGTTGAACCCCCTATTAATGATTTAATTCGTTTAGGTAAATTTAAATCAACCTCAATTTTCATTATAACCATTTTTCAAAATAATTTATAGCATGAATCACGACTATTGGTCACTATTCACTTATATAGCTTGTTTTCCGCAACCTAACAGTCTTTTCAATTAAACTGATGGCATTCATTTAAAACGATTAATCAAACTATTTTAGTGCTAAAAGTCCGGTTTTCTCACCAAATAGGCATTGTAACGTTTCCATATACTAATCTTTAGGTATAAAATAAGAACTTAGGGTATTTTTTGTTCCGCGACTATAACTAAGGGAGTATGTGTATGTATCGCTATTTTATTCAGCCACAATTAGATAAATTTAATAATTCTTTAATTGGCTATGAAATGTTGATTCGCTATCGCGAGCATCCCGAGGACCGTTGGACCTTACCGGAAAACTTTGCTAGTATTCCGATTGACGTTCAAATTAGTCTCCTCAAAGCGACCGCTAGAGAATTATCGTTAAAGATTGCATCCGTTTCTATCAACTTTAACCGCAAGCAATTTCTTGACCCAGGTATTGCTGAAGCCGTTATTGACGCTCAGAAACAACTTTTTCCAACTAAGATCGTTGTGGAGGTCACCGAGGAACCTGGCGAACACACCTATTCAAACGCCGATATGCTTGCTCAAATCAAAGCAATTAAGGCTCACGGTCTAGAATTCAGTCTCGATGACGTTGGTACGGGGATCAACGTTTACGACCACATCAAACCGCTGCTCGATTACGCTGAGGAAATTAAGTTTGCCATGCAGAATTTCCGCAAAGAGGGTCGTGAAGACGAGATTCCAAAGCAATTGAAGTTTTGGCGTGATATTGCTCGTCAATACGACGCCCGTTTGATTTTGGAAGGGGTCGAAAATGATCCTGAAGACGCCCTTGCAAATGATTTAGAAATCCCATTACGACAAGGCTATTATTATGGTAAACCGCACTTATTCAAGTTAAAGGCCGATCGTTGTTAATTAAAAAGACTGAATGTATTCCCCCATTCAGGGCTTCAGTCTAGCGAGTCAACATTAAAAAGAAGGTTACCCTTAAAAGTAGCGTAAAAACTACTTTTAAGGGTAACCTTCTTTTGTGGAATTCATTTTAGTAAAGTCTAGCTACCGCGGTATCCACTTTAACATCCTGATTGGTCTTTATCACTTCCAGATTATCCGGCATAGGTGCAATGGTCGTCAACACTTGTATTGACGCTTTAAGCCGTTGAATCGCAACCATATCAATCGCAGCTAAGACCTGCCCTGCTTTCACATAGTTGCCTACTTGAACTAGGGCCTCACAAGGTTGTATTCCGAGCTGCAACCGGGATTGATTCAACGCAACTGTCACTTCCATGCCTTCACGAGTCGTAATCACGATCCGCAACGCCTCAGCATCAACTTCCGTTACGGTCCCAGCTACGGGCGCAACGGCATTCCCATCGTCTGGCACAATTGTAAAGCCAGCCATGTCACTAGTGGTCGGTTGCACCAGGCGACCCGTGATTGGTGCAACTAACGTTAATTTAGTCATCGTTTGAGTCATTCAAACGTCCCCCGCTTTTGCCCATTAACCATTCATTCACCCGACTGGTTAACGAGCTTAATTTATGTATTGTATATAGTTTACTCGCAACCGCTATAAAATGGTACTGTTTCCACCTATTGAATGTGCATCTTTTCTACCAGTGCTTTTTTAGCGGCCTTTTGATCATCGTAATTAATATTCGGCGATTAGCCAACTTCATGCTATAGTTAGCAAAAACAACGGAGGATAAACCCATGGCGAACCCTAAACTTTTACAAATGCCCTTTAGCCGAATTTACGACGCCTACGTCCAAAAGTTAGCTAGAAAAGGCCAATCCGAACAGGACTTACGGACCATTATCACTTGGTTAACCGGCTACTCTTTGCCAGCGTTAAAACAACAACTTGATAATCAAGCCTCCCTAACGACCTTCTTTACCGCAATGCCCCAGCTCAACAAAAATGCCGACAAGATTACTGGCGTGATTTGTGGTGTCCGGGTCGAGTCGATCACTGATCCGCTCATGCAACGAATTCGTTACTTAGATAAGCTTGTCGACGAATTAGCCCGTGGCAAAGCTATGACCAAAATATTACGGTCGTAATCACCATACTTACTAAGCTAAATAAAAATGCGTCCCCAGAATTTTCTGAGAACGCATTTTTATTTAGCTGGCCTTTTTAACGACTTGCCGCCGTGACCGTGGCCGGACAAAGACGCGTTGACCAATTGCCATGAGACTACCGCCAATGGTCACACCGATGCCGTTTGCCAAAACATCGTTAATATCGCTGCTCCGATTAATCAACCAATAAATCGACAGGTAGTGTTGTGCGACTTCGATACTCCCACCAATCATTAACCCCAGAATCGCAATGATTACAAGTGGTGTCCGTGGTAAGGCCCGTTTGATCAACATCCCTAGTGGCAAAGTCAGGAGAACATTTTCGGCAAAACCGAGGTTTGAAAACGATAAGCGAGTTAGGTTGACCCGCCCCGTTCCCGCCGGCATGACGTAAACCGCTGAACCGTCAAAAGAGATCGGCGTAAATAGAATCACACCTAACATGGTCAAATAGGCCAAAATTAGCAGGCGCCATCCCAACTTACGGCGACCACCGTTTGAATGTTGACTTAAAACAACACCGACCAACCCAGACAAACTTAAAATTAATAGTAACGGTAACCAACGCATTAGCATCACGCCCCTTTCTGTACATTTCAATGTAACGTTAGCTTAACGTATATTTCAGTAGACGAGTAACTTTCGAGGCGAACTTTAAGCTTTCTTCGTTGCCTTAATGAAATCTGAACTTTATGCCGTTCTTTTTATCATTAACAATAATTATTTTTATACATTTATATCTTTCATAACTGAATCAATTCACCGTCAATCGGGCGTCATTATCACAAAGTTAATATTCAGTGTGTGCATAAAAATTTGTTTTTAATGAATTTTATTGTATTAATACTCATTAGCGCCTATACTAGGTTTAATTTGTAATGGAGGCGCGACATGAAACGTCAATTTGGAAAATGGTTACTGTTAATTGGGATACTTATATTTGGAATAATAGGACTAACCCGTCCTGCAAGTGCAGCTAGTGATACTTCTTTAGCTCGAGTTAAAGCTAAGGGAACGCTTGTCATGGGAACATCCCCCAATTATCCGCCCTATGAATTTCAAATTAATCAACACGGCCAATCTAAAATTGTCGGAATGGATGTTGAAATTGGGAAGCAAATCGCCAAGGACCTCGGGGTTAAACTCGTCATTAAAAAGCTCTCGTTTGATTCCCTCCTCCCCGCTTTAACCACGGGCAAGGTGGACATGATCTTATCTGGGATGAGCCCGACCCCCGCCCGTCGTAAAAGTGTCGATTTCACCGACATTTACTACACGGAAGGCGAATCCATTTTAATCAATAAAACGGATGGCGCTAAGTACAAGACTAAAGCTAACTTAGCGGGCCAAAAAGTCGCCGCTGAAACCGGGACGCTTCAGTACAACTTGATCAAACAACAGATGCCGAATGCCCAGTTAACGGGGATGAGCAGCGCGGCCAACTTGATTTTAGCTTTAAAGACTCACAAAGTCGCCGCCGTCGTTAAAGGAACCGCCTCGGCAACCGCTTATGCGAAAAATGATCCGAGCTTAATGGCCATTAACGGTCACTTCAAGACGAGTAGTGCGCAGGCCGGCAATGCGATTGCGCTGAAAAAGGGTTCACCTAGTCTGAATAACGCCATCAACCGCTCACTCGCTAAAATTAAAAAACACCACTGGATCGAACAACGGTACCTAAAGACGGCCGGTAAATATTTAAAGGTGAACACCGCCGACACGTCCATGTGGCACTACCACGGCTACTTTCTTAAGGGGCTTCAATATACCTTGTTGATCGCGGTTGTCGGAATTATTGGTGGTAGCTTATTAGGGTTATTACTCGCACTCTTACGTTTTAGCACGATTGCGCCCCTACGTTGGTTAGCAACGGGTTACGTTGAATTTGTTCGGGGAACCCCACTGATGGTTCAAATCATGTTCGTTTACTTTGGGATTGGAATCATCGTCGACGTGTCCGCGCTCAACGCCGGGATGATTGCCATCGTGTTAAACAGTGGCGCCTACCTCAGTGAAATTATTCGGGGTGGAATTCAGTCAGTCGACTCGGGTCAGACGGAAGCCGCGGCCAGTTTAGGGCTATCAAAATCGGCAACGCTGCGCTACGTCGTTTTACCACAGACCTTGAGAATCATTTGGCCTTCGTTGGGTAATCAGTTCATTAACTTAATTAAAGATACGTCGATGGTCTCCATTATTGGGGTCACCGAGTTGATCTACCAGCTTGGCATCGTTCAGGCCGATACGTACCGTGGCGTGGCACCAATTGGGATTGCAATGGTCATCTACTTCGTCATTTGCTGGCTCCTGACTCGTTTGTTAAGCTACTACGAACGCCGCATGAACCGTGGGCAACAACAATTCAACTAACGGATTAAAACACTTGTTTCGTTACAAAAAGGCCTTGGGAAAATCCCAAGGCCTTTTTTGATGCTACCTATTCATATAAACTAATTCAATTTCAACTTAGAATTTTCGCCGACTAGCTAAGCCGAGTAAGCTCAATAGACCCACTAACACTGCCCCAACAACCCGTAAAAGGGATCCCTGGTCGTCAGTCTGTGGTAATTCTCCATCAGTCTTTTGCATTGCACCAGTTGTCTTTTCGAGTTTAACTAACTTGCCATTAGCTGGCTTAACTGGTTGCGTCTCGGCTCTAACGTGCGTCGTCGCTGCGACCACTGCTGCTTCAGCCGGCTGAAGGTTTGCTAATTGCCCGTTTGTCGACTGCTTTTTAGCCGCAACTGGCTGTGGCTGGCTAGTTGGTGATTGTACCGGTGCTTTGGTTGCGGTCCCCGGTTTAGTAGCTGGTGTATTAGTCCCACCGTTATTGTCCGGAGCTGATACACCGTTACCATTCCCCGTATCTGGGGTCGTTGGCATAGTCATACTACCATTATCGCCATTATCTGGAGCAGTTGGCGCTGTTGTACTGCCGTTGCCACCGTTATCTGGTTCAGTTGGTGTCGTTGTATTACCGTTACCGCCATTATCCGGAGTCGTCGGCGTCGTTGTATTGCCGTTGCTACCAGTGTCTGAAGTCGTTGGCGTCGTTGTACTACCGTTACTGCCATTATCCGGTTTAGTTGGCGTCGTCGTACCACTATTACCACCGTTATCCGGCTCAGTCGGTGCCGTTGTGTTACCGTTACCGCCATTGTCTGGAGTCGTTGGCGTCGTTGTACTGCCGTTACCGCCAGTATCCGGTTTAGTTGGCGTCGTCGTACCACCGTTGCCACTATCCCCAGTATCGGGCGCCGCGACAACCGTAATCGTCGCAGTCGCACTGACACCATCATAACTAACTTGGACCTGGTAAGTTCCCGGTGTCGTTGGATCAACGTTGCTGGTAATCTGAACAGCTGAGTCAGTAACCGGTACATTTTCCCCGGTTGCTGTAGTAATCGCTTTGATAACCTGCGTCGGATCAAAAGTCTGGTTAGCCGCCGCGACGATTGGCGCTACTGCGTTTAACGTAATCTTAGCTTGACCAACGACCGGTTGGGCCTTAATCGTTAATTCCGAGTTAACCGTCGTTAGTTTGCCATATTGATCCTTGTAACTAACGGGCAGTTGATAAACGCCAGCTTTGGTAAAATCAACCCTGCTCAAATCATAAGTTAAATCGGCCGCGGTTAAGGTCGAGCCATCAACCCCCATGCCGGATATAAAGAGGCTCTCAGGGTCAAACACCTCACCGAGGACCATCGTTTCGGTCGGCTTAATGTCAAACTTAGCTGGTACGTACACCGTAACGGCAACGCTCTGATTATCCGTATTGCCGGCAATATCGGTAGTGCTGAAATCAACGGTGTAAGTCCCCGCTTTATTGACATCGACATGGTTAGTAATCAATAATTGATTGCCACCTAGACGAGCCATCCGGGCAAAGGCGTTAACAACCGTTAGCATCAACGGGTTACCATCTTCGTCAATGGCACTTTTAACCAAGGACGTTGGGTTAAAGCTGTTATCACCGACCACAATTGCTTCCGAAGTTGTCTTTAACTGCACCTTTAACTTCGTCGGCTTGAGATTGACCATGACCGTTTTGGTGACCACATTACCAACACTATCCGTGTAGCTGATTTTCAGCTGATATTGACCAGCCTGAGTCAAATCCAAGGTTGTGGGCTGATTATTCAAATCGTAATAATCGTATTGTAATTGTGACGCGTCAATTGGGTCACCAAATCCATCAGTGGCGTTGGCCACTAAACTCGTGGAAACAAAATAAGGCTTAGGACCAGCAATTAAGTCTACGGGGTGATCATCTTTAGTTAATGTAATACTTTCCTTAGTCTTAGCAACCGAAACGGAACCAGTCGTTGTCACCACATTGTTGGCATCATCCGTGTAAGTTGCGGAAATTTGATAAGTCCCTGGGGTTGGGTTTGATAAATCTAATCCACCTAGATTCAGTATCACTGCCTTGCTAAGTTGACCATCAGCATCGATTAATGAATCCCCGTAGCCATCCAACGCCGTCTGGAATAAATCGGCTGCGGTAATGGAACCATTGGGACGGATAATAACCCTAGAATTTAAGGTTAACTTTTCTTTTGAATTAATTAACGTAAACATGGCAACCGGTGATGGGACGGTAACATTATCAGTTGGCTCTGTGTAAATAAACGTTAATGGATAGGTGCCTGGTAACAACTGGTTAATCGCATCCACCTCATTACTTACATCATCAGCGATCCCTAATCCATTCATCGCAGTGATTGTCTGCCCATCATCATTTGCAACTACCAGCTGTGAAAATTTAGCAATCACATAATCCTCCTCAGCCTTCATATTAGCCGGGTCAGTATTAATAATTGCTGTTTGGTCTTGTACGGTGTAAGTAACTTTGCTGGGAATAACATGTAAAGTTGCCTGACCCGTAATCGGCTGTCCCTGATCGTTAGTATAAACTATTTCAACATGGTAATCTCCCACTTGGCTGATATCAACCGGACTCGTAAATTTAAAATCTGAAGCTTGTGCATGGACACCAGGATGATTACTTTGACCATCTACTAAATCCTGTGGTTGCCCATCAGTATCAACAAATGTGTCAACAAAGTCGCTTGGATTAACGGCTATATTTGGATAAGTCGTCACAGGCTTAGTCGTTATGCTTTTCACTGTAACCTTATGGTATTTATAAATACTAGTTGTTACCTTATCTTTTTGGTATAGTGTTTCCAAATCACTTGGCGCATAGACCTTCTGTGTGTCTTCATCAATCCATTCGTTATCATACGGATACTGTGTTGGCCGCTGGAAGCCAAGGATATAGTCACTAACACTAAAGCTGGAATTCAACCCAAGCTCAGTTAAATTACCCGCAAGAAATGCAACAGCAGCACTATTCTTGGATGCTAGTTGCCAAGAACGCAGATCCAGACTACTTATACCAGAATCATTAACAAAATCGTCCATATTACTTAACACATTACCGACAACCTGCCAACCACTAAGATTCAAACTCGATAATTCAGTGGTACCAGCAAACATAAATCTCATATCCGTCACTTGACTAACATGCCAATTCTTAACATCAACGCTAGTAATCTCCGCATGATAAAACATATACTCAAACGTGGTTACTTTTGAAACATTCCAGTCGGCCAAGCCGCTAAATTGAATCGGTTTACCTTCATAATTACCAAGTTGCTCAAACATAGATGATAAATCGGTCGCCTGATCAACATTAACATTTTCAAGCCCAGTAATGGTCTCATCATTATAGAAACCAAAAAAGAATTTAGCTCCAACATCCCCGACAATCGTCACTGGCTTAGCAACAACGATGTTCTTAATTGCTTCTCGTTGTGTGTCATCAAGCATATTGTACAGTGATTCCGTCGGTGTCCCACCGTTCAACGTCAACGTGGTACCCGTGTCATCAATTGACCAGGTAAAGGTTGAATCATCCGGTGTCGCATCCCGCAACAAACTGTTCCGAGAAGTCGCCAGCTGATTACCCGTGGTCACGTCTGAAGCCATTAAATTATTAGTAAGAAACTTGCGATCAACTTGTTTGTTTTCTAAACTAACCATCGACTGTAAATCAATCATCTGATTATCAACCCCACTAGCTTGTGACGACACTGCCGATTTAGCCTGGCTTGTCGCACTATCTGAACTAGCCGATGCCGTTGATGCTTGGTCACCACTAGTTGCTGACTGACCAACCGAGTTAGATTCACTAGATGCCGCCTGACTAGTCACATGACCAGAATCAGATGATGTATTTTTCCCATCACTTTCCGCTGGTTGACTAGCACTACTTAGTCCGCTCGTTGCTTGACTGGCTTGGCTAGCCTGACTAACTTGGCTCGTCATACTAGTTGCACTTTGACTTTTACCACTGGTCGCGGTTGAGCCTGTTACTGATGAGGCTGATTTCGTTGCCTGTTTTAGCGGTACCGTTGAATCCGCCGACGCAGCCCCATTCACAATCGTCTGGTCAACCGACTGATCATCGGTTGCCGCGGACGTTGACGCCGCGTGTGCTTGAGTTCCCCATAATAAACTGCCGCCAACAGTTACAACCGTTACACCAGCAAACAGCCAGTGACGGCCTGACTTATACATCCGATAATGAACCTTTGGTGATTTTAAAACTTGATTCAAGTTTTTGCTACTCATCTCGTAGCCCCCTAAATTTTTTAAACAACCTAATCTACATTAGTAAAATTTACGGAAGTCCAATCGTTACGATTAGCTCAGGGCTTTCGGTTTAACTATATCACCATTATGAACCTTAAACATAGTGAAGCTTTATAAAACCAAAAAAATCAGTCATCTTACAAAGATAACTGACCTAATTAGTTATTTACTTTAACTCCTCCGAGCGAACGTACTGAACACCAGGTTGACTGACCATGGTATCAACAGCCAACACACGTTGCCGGACATTCGTGACAGCTTCAGCGGCTAGCCAACTTTGCAACTTATGTTGACCCGCACTGATCGCTGCGGCATCCGGATAAACATTGATTAACACCCAATTAGTTGGCGTCGATGGTAACGTTGCCACGTACTGAATTAGGCTGCCATTGCGCAGCTGGTCCCAATTTGCTTGCAATTGATTATCAGCGGTAAATTCCGTCAATAATAATTGATTGGTATTCGCACCACTCACCTTAAAACCATCAGTAGTTGAAGCCAAGACTTGCGGACTTAATTCGGCCATTTGATGTTTCTTGACAACTTGCTGCGCTAACTGACCATAGTGCTTAAACTGCGGTGACTGCGCGTGAATCTGGTAACTCGCATCGTCTTGGTATAACTCAAACACTTCATTGTGCGTACCCGCATCATCCGCGTGCGTCGCAAACATCGCTAACGTTCCCGGTTCGGTCCGGATCGATGTTACTAAATTAGCCGTTCCCTCAGCAACGAACGCTGTCCGGTCACGACCATCGATGGTCAGCTGAAAATGACGGAGAATCGGTGGATTACTTAAAGGTTTCATCGCACACCTCACTTAAGCGCTGGTAAAGGCTTAATCACTTTGGCAGGCACACCGCCGGCCACACAGTTATCGGAAACATCACGCGTTACGACCGCCCCAGCGGCAATGATTACGTTGTTCCCGATGTGTACGCCACCAATGACGGTCACGTTGCCACCAATCCACACATCGTTTCCAACCGTGATTGGTTCCGTGTACGTGATTAAATAACGGCTACCATCTGGTCGGGTGCCAAAGCGCTTCGTCGCATCCAGCGAGTGTTCTCCACAGTAAAACTTCGTGTCGGGCGCAATGATCACCCGGTCGCCTAGCGTAATTCGGTTTGAGTCTTGGAAAAAGCAGTTGCCGTTAATAAAGACGTCGTCACCTAAAGAAATGTGATCCCCATAAATAGCTTCAAAATGACCGTTCAAAGTCACCCGCTGGCCCACTTGGTGGAACAAGTCGGTGATTGCGGCTTGACGCGTGGCTACATCGGTCGTGGTATTAATCACTTGAACCAACCGCCGCCCCTTCGCCAACATGGCCTGTAAGTCTGGATCACGGTAATCATAATCTTTTCCAGCTAGTAATTTTTCATGTTCAGTCATTGTCATAACGTCAACCTTCCTTTAACTTTAAATTTACAGTTCTAAACCTTCATCAATTAATTTCATATAATGCTGCGTTGCTTTAACACTATGTCGATTCGGGGACAACCACTGCTTTTTGTCTAACTGCGCCAGTTGTGCCATTTCAACTTTGGTTAACTCAAAATTCCAAATTGCAGCGTTGGCTTGCAGGTGAGCCAAGTCGGTTGTACTTGGAATAACAATCGTATTTAATTGTAACAAATATCTTAATAAAATTTGGGCAACCGTCTTTCCATGTTGTTTCGCAATTGCGGAAATAATTGGTTCATTTAAAAACGCCTTGTAATCTTCGCCAAGCGGTGCCCAGCCTTCCGTGACGATTCCTAATTTGGCGTGTGCTTGACGCAAAGCAGCCTGTTGCTGATAAACGTTTAGCTCAACCTGATTGACGGCCGGAGTGATTGCCATTTGGTGACTGAGGTCAATCAACTGGCCCGCATCAAAATTAGAAACCCCGATGGACCGAACCTTGCCCGCTTGCACCAGCCGTTCAAGGTCCCGGTAGGCCCCATAATAATCACCATACGGTTCGTGTAATAAAACGAGGTCCAAGTAGTCCAACCCTAAGCGTTTCAACGAATCGTCAACGGACACCGCGGTTTTCCGGTCACCAAAAAATGGTAACCAAACCTTCGTCGTTACAAAAATCTGATCACGCGGCACGGTCGTTTCTTTTAACGCCGCCCCGACAGCGGCCTCATTACGATAAACTTGTGCCGTATCGATCAACCGGTAACCAGCGTCTAATGCTTGCAATACCGCCCGCCGGCACGTTTCAAAATCAACCAGCCGAAAAGTCCCAAAACCTGCTCGTGGCATGGTAACGCCACTATTTAATTGAATTGTCGTTTTCAATGGACCGCCCCTTCCTAACATTAACAATCATAATCCGTGATTTTGATTATGTAAAAGTCCTATAATGTATACATATCAATGCTAAAAGAGAATAGTGAGGCTAATTATGGAAACCCGAATTTTACACTACTTTTTAACCATTGCACGCTTAGGCACGATTTCAGCGGCTGCCCGCGAGTTACACGTCGCCCAGCCCACACTCAGCCGCCAGATTCAGCAGTTGGAAGCCCAACTTGAAATTCCGTTATTCACCCGAGAACACCATCAAATGAAACTGACTAAGGCCGGCTTAACTTACCAGCTCCATGTCCAACAAATTCTAACCGAACTAGACAACGTTAACCAGCTCGTTAAAAATAGTAATAATCACGACCTAACGGGACCCATTAACATCGGCTGCGTTGAATCCTCGGTCACCACCCAGCTTGCACCCGCGCTGGTGGATTTTCAGCGGGCCCATCCCAGTGTTGTCATCGATATGCACGATGCGGACGGCAACACAATCAAGGAGCGCCTCGACCGGGGACTACTCGAAATCGGCATCGTCTCGACCCCGATTAATACCGCCAAGTACCACGCCTTACCGCTCTCCATCCACGATCGTTGGGGCGTGGCATTACCCGCAACCGATCCCATGGCCAAGCGACCCAATATTCAGGTTTCTGATTTGGCGGGGCGTCCCCTGATCATTCCACACCGGTCATTAGTTAAAACGGCTTTAAACGATTGGTTACAACCGATTGCGCCCTTGCACATCGTTGGCGAATATAATCTACTGACCAATTCCGTTTACCTAGCAGCCACCGGATTAGGACTACTTGTGTGCATTGAGGGCGTTACCTTACCAGCAACGAGCCAGCTAAAGTTCGTCCCGTTTACCCCAGCTCACCACCTGAAACACGTTCTGATTTGGCGGCAAGGGGTGCCCTTGAGTGGCCCAGCCCAAGCGCTAATTGATACCTTAAAAGCTAAATACAAGTCATAATCACCGGTACTAATAAGGTCGCGTTTCCGAATTTTCAGAAACGCGACCTTTAATTTAAATTTATTAGGAATTTGACGGCAAAGCTAACAGTTGGTTTGCATTGGAAAATAAAATCTGCGCCTTTTCAGCCGCGCTTAACGGTAAGTGCTCAATTGCGATGGCAATTTTGCTACTAGCACCTACGGGTAAAATGCCAAACGGTGCGTCGGTCCCAAACAGGACGTGGTCAGCCCCGAAATAATCCACCGTTAGATTTAACGCGGCGGTATTCCCTAAAATAGCCGTATCCACGTAAAACTTATGGAAATCGGCTGCTTGAGCCGGCGTCATAATGGCATTGATTCGGCCAGCAAAAAACGGCACCATCGCCCCCGCGTGATGAACAATAATTTTCAAATCGGGATAACGCTGAAAGACCCCGCCGACAACTAATTCCCGCATCGCCTGGGTTAGTTCATATTCCCAACTAAAGACGATGTTATTATCAGGCTTACGGTCATCAAAAACCGGGTGTAACCAGATGGGCAGCCCTAACTCCGCAGCGGTCTTAAATACGCCCTCAAACTCGGGATCCGCAATACTACGGCCCAAAGCACGGGTAAATAACTGAATGCCTAGCAAATTCGCCGTTGCCTTCACTTGGTCACGCATCATCTTCTGCGCGCCCGCAACGTTATTCATCGGTACCATCGCTACGGCCCCACAAAACTGATCCGCGTGCGTCGTCACTAAATCAGCTAATTCCTGATTGGCATCCTGACACAGCGCCAGCGCTTGTTCGGGTTCAACGTAGTCTTCAGGATTTAAATTCATCATACTAATGACCTGGCGGGTCGGAATCGTTCGGTGTTGTCGCCGATAATCAAAATCAACTAACGCCTGATTTTGAATGTAGCTCGCCTTTTCTGGAATTTTATCATCAATCGCCAACATTTTTTGATAGAAATGAGGCGTCACAACGTGTGCAAACACGTCAATCGGAATCTCTTGTGTAAGTGTCATCATTAACTTCCTCTCTGATTGTCAGAGTTTTCAACTCATCTTCATTGTACAATTATTTACAAAATTATGCCGAAAATCCAACTGCTAATTGCTTAACACAAAACCAGGAAACCGGTATAATCCGATTTCCTGGTTTTAGCATGATTAATTTTTGAGCCCACTATGTTCACAGTCAACTGCTAGTTAACCTTAACTGGATCAACTATCCTGAGCACATCAGTTTGAAGCACCCGTGCTGTTCGTTCAACCTTTACTTAATACTCCTCGAGGTACAATGTTGGCGTTTGAACGGATTGGGTCGTTTGTAGGAAAGCCGCGTGAAATTCAAGATCATCTTGTTTAATCAAGATGTCTTCCAGCTCTTCGTCCGAATACCGACTTAGAAAACGTTTTAAATCAAGGGCCGTCAAATGTTTTTGGTCGGCATTTTTAACTTGTACTAGCATGCGTTGGCCTCCATCAAAATTATTGTCTTATTATACTTTACCGCAAATGTTTCTCTAAGTAATAAAAACTTGAAAGATACCCAAAACATTTTTATGACTTGGGGAAACATTTTACGCTAAATACAATACAGCTACATAGCCAATTTTCACTGATTTAAGGCGATAAAAGCGCTTAAATCAAACGAGCACAACCTAATTTATACACCATATTGGTCACAAATCAAAGAATTACCATCGATTTTATCATTTTTGCAAGCTTTTCAGTTATTTACCCAATTGCAACACCGCATCAGCTCTGCTACGTTTAATGTAGGTTACATAACAAATTAAATAACGGGGAGTAATCAAAATGAAATATACTTACTTAGGTCGAACCGGAATGCGCGTCAGTCGACTCTGTCTAGGCACGATGAACTTTGGCGCCAGAACTAGTCAGGACGAAGCTTTTAAAATTATGGATCGTGCTTTAGAACTTGGCATCAACTTTTTTGACACCGCGGACGTTTACGGCCAAGGCGCAACTGAAAAAATCATCGGTAACTGGTTTGCTCAAGGAAATCAACGCCGAGAACGCGTTGTTCTAGCAACGAAGACGTACGAACCCATGGATGACCCTGTCGACGGTCCTAACGACGCCCGTGGAATCTCAGCGTATAAAATCTATCGGCACCTAGACGCCTCCTTAAAGCGTCTTCAAACAGATCACGTTGAGCTTTACCAGATGCACCACATCGATCATCGCATCAACTGGAACGAAGTTTACGGCGCCTTAGAAAACGTGATTCAACAAGGCAAAGCCTACTACGTTGGGTCAAGTAACTTTGGTGCCCGGCACTTAGCTTACGCCAAGGCTGCGGCTGACAACCGTCACTTTTTAGGACTTGTCAGTGAGCAACACCGTTACAATTTACTGTGTCGGTTACCCGAACTTGAAGTTCTACCAGCCGCACAGGAATTGGGCATGGGCATTCTCACGTGGAGTCCCCTTGGTGGCGGATTACTAGCGGATCACTTACTCGACGGCAATCCAGACCCCCAGAGCAAGCGGGCCGCTGCCGTTAAACGGCTCACCGAAGCTCAACGCACACAACTCCAACGTTACGCTGACCTCTGCGCTGACCTGGAAGAAACGGAATCAAACGTTGCCATCGCTTGGCTATTAGCCAATCCGGCCGTTACGGCACCCGTTATTGGACCGCGAACCGTTGACCAATTAGAAAATATCGTTCACGCCCTAGACATCAACCTATCGCCCGACGTCTTGGCCGAACTTGACGACATTTTCCCCGGCCCCGGTGGTTCGGCACCAGAAGCTTACGCTTGGTAATCGTTTCTAAATTAATAACGCGCAATGCAAACCGATTGGGGTTGCATTGCGCGTTATTCGTTTAATTGCTGATAACAACTAGTATTCAAGTAACATCATTAGTTTAATTGGCACTAACAACTAAGTGTTCATTAACAAAAGCGTCAAACCCTAGCCGATACATTTCACGGCCATAGCCAGAATTCTTGACCCCACCGAATGGTAGTTCTGGTAAGGTAGCCCAGGCACGGTTAATGAACGTCATCCCAGTTTCCAATTGACTAGCAACTTCTTCGGCATGTGCCACGTCTTCAGAGAAGATTGCACTCCCTAAGCCATAACTAGAATCGTTGGCCAAGGCGATTGCTTCAGCTTCGGATTGAGCCACGTAAACCGTGGCAACCGGGCCAAATAATTCTTGGTTATAAGATGGATTATCCTTAGTTACGTTCGTTAAAATTGTTGGTTGGAAAAACGCCCCGGGAAGGTCAACCGGTTCGTTGCCGTAATAAACTTGCGCACCCGCGGCCACCGCAGCATCGACTCGTTTTTGCAAAGTCTCCTTCGCGTGCATTGAGGTTAATGGCGCTAGCGTCGTTTCAGGATCTAGCGGGTCACCCATTTTAACATTCTCAAAGGCTTCCTTTAAGATTGCTAATAATTCCTGATACTTATCCGGCATCACGATAAAACGCTTCGAAGCCGCACAAATTTGCCCTGCATTGGATAACCGTGCTTGTGGTGCCCACTGCTTAACCTTTGCCATGTCAGCATCTGCTAAGACAATGAACGGATCGTTGCCACCTAATTCCAAGGTCGACTTTTTCAGGTTAGCGCCGGCTTCTTTAGCCACGGACGCCCCACCCCGTTCGGAACCGGTCAACGCGACCCCGGCAATGCGAGGATCAGCAATGGCTTTAGCCACTTGGTCGTAACTAATGAACATGTTAGTCAAACTGCCCGCTGGTGCGCCCGCTTCCTTAACGATTTCAACAAAAGCTTCGGCACTGCTTGGTGTGTTGGACGCGTGCTTCAACAGCAACGGATTCCCAATCATAAAGTTCGGCGCAAAGACCCGCATAATTTGATAGTATGGGAAATTCCATGGTTCAACCATGACTAAAACGCCCAAGGACTGCTTTTCATAATGGGCATCCCCAATTGAAGTCGTCAACGGCGTTGGTTGTAAGAATTCGTCCGCGTGGTCGGCAAAGTAGTCCGCAATGTCGGCACAAAGGTCAACCTCGGCTTCCGATTCACCAATCAGCTTCCCCATTTCCTGTGTCACGGTCACTGCTAAATTGTGCCGGTGTTCCCGTAACAGGTCTGCCACTTTATGCAACGTTGCCTGACGCGAAGTTGCGGGTTCCTTGCGCCATTGCTGATAAAGTGCGTGCCCGGTTGCTAACGTGGCTTCTAGTTCACTATCGGAAGCGTTTTCATATTTCTTCAACACTTTATTGTTGTATGGATTAATTGTTTGATAGGCCATAATTAAAAACTCCTTTTTTTTAGACCAAAGCATGACTTTGGTTTTTAATAACATCTACCCAATTTATACTTTACCCCTACTAGTGGGGGTTAGGGCAAGTAAAAGGTCCCGGGACGCATAGTTTTTTAACTCGACCAATTTGGCTTTGGTTAGTTGACGGTGACCGAATTAATCCGTAGAATAACACCCATGTGATTAAAATACGTGACAGGCTCAATTGCTTGTCGTAAGGAGTTCCATTTTATGGCACAAGTATACGTTGCAAGTCCCTTCTTCAGTCCCGAACAGGTCGACCGCGTCATCCGACTCGAACAGGCCCTCGCCAAGAATCCGACGGTTAAGGATTTTTATTCGCCCCGGTTACACCAAGACGCGCAGGCCGAACAATTCACCAAACCATGGGCCACTGAAGTTTTCCACCGCGACATGGACCAAATTGCCGATGCTGACGTGATCGTCACCGTTTTAGATTTTGAAGCTAAGAATCTTGATTCGGGGACCGCTTACGAACTCGGTGTCGCTACCATGCGGAACCTCCCCATCTTAGTCTTGCAAGAAAAAGACGAAGCGGTTAATCTAATGATTACTGAAAGCATGCACTGGTACACTAAACAAGTTGCAGACTTTGAAACCTATGATTTCAATACCTTACCTAAGGGTGAATTCGTTGGTGAAATTTTATAGTTAACCGTTGAACTCAATTTAACAATCTGTCATTAAAAAAGCAGCCCTATAAAGGCTGCTTTTTTGATTCCATTATTCACGAAACTTGAATGTGACGACCACTAATATCGACAACAACGCCATCGGAATGATAACTTGCAGTGTCTTTAGAAAAGCATCGTTTAAATTACGTGTAAGGCGTCGCTGAATTCGGTGGACACCTAGCTTTAATTGCTGATTAGTAGTCTGCACTTTTTTGTCAATCGTGTGATTAACAACAGTTGCTACAGCGGCTTGGACCTGCTGACGTTGTTCTGTCGGGATCATGTTCACAGAAATGTGATGTTCCATCGCCAGCTTGGCTAATTCGCCCCGGGTGGATTTCTGGACGAGTTGTTGGCGCTGATTATTCGAAACCGTTACCCCTTTGAAAGCAACGTGCTGGTTCACTTGGCTATTGCTATTACTCGACTGCTTGAATTTACGAGTCAACTTTTGATTAGCTTCCGTCTTAACGGCTTGAGAAACGTTTAGTCGGCTGACAGTTTGTCGGCTAGCCGTTAACGTCTGGTCTTTAGCAGTTTGCACATTATTGCTCAACAGTGACATAAAGACAGCGATTGACAAGATCATCCCAACTTGTCGTAATACGTTAGCCACACTCTGCGAATCAGTCAATTTGATACCATGAAAATCGGCAACCACCAAAATATTCACCGTAGCAGCAACTAGTCCATAACCAATTCCTAAGCAAATCTCACCCACATAAAGTTTGGTATACTGATTGCTTACCGGCAACTGGGTAATCAGCCAGTAGCTTCCCGCAATCATTGCAAAACCGGTACCTACTAACAATTTGTTATTCAACCGTTTGACTAATAGCGATGTTAAAATTACCGACAACATGACCGCAATTGAGTACGGCGTAATTTTTAACGCGGCGTTCAGCTCATCTTCACCGTGCACCTTAGTCAATAGCGTCGGCATTAACGCGGCAAATGCGCCCAAGAAGAAATTGCATAAGACTAGGGCTAACCCCGAGCCATCAAAATTACGACTCTTAAATAATGATAAATCGATCATCGGTTCAGTCGTGTGACGTTCACGAATAATAAACCCAACAAATGCCAGGATTGAGCTTCCTACCAGACTTAATATTGTCAGTGAGCCCCATCCCCAGGTATATCCCTTAATTAAGGCTAGGGATAAACAGAACAAAGTTACCATAATTAATGCCGCCCCAAGCCAGTCAATCTTGATTGCCTGAGTGACTTCGTGTTTCAATGGTAGCACCGCCACAAAAATAATGATGTCTAAAATAACTAATGGGACATTCATCAAGAAAACCCACCGCCAGCCAAAATACTGTGCGACAAAGCCACCAATACTGGGGCCAAGCGCAACTGCGAGTCCTTGAATACCAGCTAACAATGCGACGACTTTGTTACGATTTTCCTGGGTACTTAGTTCCAGGCCAATCACCATGCTCGTTGGGATAATGCTAGCGGCACCGATACTTTGAATCGCCCGTCCAACTAACATCCAAGGTAAATTAGTGGCATTACCGGTTAGTAATGACCCGAGCCCAAAGACAATTAATCCCCCTAATACCATCCGGTTACGGCCAAAGCGGACCGCCAAACGGCCCAGCGGAATAATCATCGTTGCAAATAAAATCGTATAAATATTTAACGCCCATGATAAATCATCCAAGCTCACATTAAAAGCACTCTGAATCTTTGGCAAAACGATTGTCATAATTGAAACGTCCATCATACAGAGTAAATTGCCAATCAATAGTACGGGTAAAACGGTCTTTAGTTTGTTCATCACAATGACCCCCCAGTCAGATTGAAAGTCGATGATTTGCGCAAATCTCGGTTGTCACAGCTGTGGCATTTCTTTCAAATCCTAGTATACTGGGGTCAATAAAAATGTCGAGGGCTAATCGACAAGTGCTACATATCAGCCAATTTGTGACAGGAGGAAGCAATCATGGAAGGACACGCTAAAATTGCCAAACAATCCCAAGCTTGGGTCATCGATGCTTTTTTTGATCTGTTGGCTCAGCAAGACTACGAAGTATTGACGGTTAAAGCCATTGCGGACCAGGCCCAGCTTTCCCGGCGAACCTTTTATCGCTTTTTCAAAGATAAAGCGGCCATTTTAGATTATTTAAGTCAACAATTTTTAGTAGACTATGCTCAAGCGCTGCAAAAACTCAATCCAAAAACGGTTACCTTTGATGAAGTTGTCGTCCTCTTCTTCCGCTTTATGTGGAAACGTCGTCACCGACTACGCGTGCTCATTCAACGTAACCTTTTCATGTCCCGCCTACCAACAGTTATGGCACAAGCACCCTTGTTATATCAAAATTTTGAAGCACCTTGGCATCATGCGGGTAGTGCAGAACAAGTTGAACTATTAATGACTTTTATGCTCGGCGGTTATTGGAGTGTGATCAACGATTGGCTTGCACAGCCTGATCCCGTTCCACCAGAAGAACTGGCCAATAACTTGTTACTGACCTTGAAAACACGACGAACTTAAAATTAAGCAACATAAAAACGTGTCGGCGGAATCAACTTTTGTGATTCTACCGACACGTTTACTTTTCATTTTATTCTGACCGCAAAGCCGTTGCAGCATCCTTCTTAGCTGCCATCCGTGCTGGAATATGACCACCTAGCACCGTCAAAACGGTACTAATGATGATTAGAATAACCCCGTGCATTGGATTCAAATGGGCCACGTTGTTCAACCCAGTGACATTACTTAAAACGGCATTGATTGGGAACGTCAATAGCCAAGCAATCACCACGCCTAAGACCCCAGAAGCCACACCTAAAATCGTTGTTTCAGCATCAAAGACCCGGGTAATATCCTTCTTACGTGCCCCTAAGGCCTTTAAGATCCCGATTTCTTTAGTCCGTTCCAAGACCGACGTGTAGGTAATAATCGCAATCATGATCATACTTGTGACCAGCGAAATCCCCGCAAAGGCAATCAAGACATAGGTAATCGCGTCCATCAGCCCACCGGTTAAACTAGAAACGGTACCGGCTAAGTCGGTATAGACGATTTTATCCGCCTTAGACTTACCCTTGTTATATTTATCCAAGTAACTCAAGACTTTATCCTTATTCTTGAAGCTGTTCGGATAAATTAAGATGCTTGCGGGCGTGCTCGACCCACCGAGCGTACTGAGTAACGTTTGACGCGCATCCGAATCAACCTTCGCACCAGTCATCACGTTCGTATCACTGTCTTTTTGAGCCTTCACAATGTCCGAATTCTGATTAGTTTTGATAATGTTTTGCGTTAACTTATCACTGTACGCGATCCCAGAAGCAAGCACGTTGTCAGAATCCTTGGTCTTTGCTCTTAACACCCCAACGACCTTAATCGTTTGGTTATTAGACTTGTTGTACAGCGCATCCGTTACCTTATTTGGCAAGTAGTTTCCAGTTGGTAACTTTTGATAGTAGTCATTATTAGTCACTAATTTCAAAGTGGTGCCCACGATTTGACTGAACTTGAATTGATCGCCACTCTTGGCTGAATACCCCAAGTTTTTCAGGGCATTGACGTTGACCGTGTTATCCCGGTTGGCAATCAGAACGACCTCATTTTCTGAAGTTGGGTACTGTCCGGAAACGACCCGGTAATGTTTCTTCAGAAAACTAGCATTGCCACTCGTCGGGTAAACCGATGTCGCCACACCAGACATGCTGCTCATGGCCGATGACATCGACGTTGCCGTCGAACTCTTACTATTTTTGTTCGAGAACGTCACCGACTTCGTCTTACCATCAACTTGGCGCAACAGGTTCATCCCCGTGCTATAAGTGTAAGTCACGTTATGACTCAAACTAGGCGACATATTCTTGATATACGTTAAGTACTTGGACGTTAAATTATTGGTATGCGTGGCTTTATCTGCTTGACTGACCCGTGCCGTGATCGACTGGTCTGAGGACTTAGCCGTTTTAATCTTATTAGATTGTTTCTGCTGCTGTTGCGCCGTCTGCGAAATCGTGACTGGCATTTGCGCTAACGTATTCGTTTGCGTCTTATTCACTTGGGTTTGAAATCCCGTGGATAACGATAAAACAACGGCAATCCCAATAATCCCGATACTAGAAGCAAACGCCGTCAGTGCCGTCCGTCCCTTTTTCGTCTTGATGTTGGTAAAGGATAACTTCAGGGCAGTCCAATAAGTCATCTTCGTCTTTTGTAACGCAAACGTTTCGTTGGCCGCTTCTTCATCATAAGGATTCGAATCATGCTGAATCTTACCATCCGCAAATTCAATAATCCGGTTGGCGTATTCGCGGGCTAAATCAGGATTATGGGTCACCATGATTACTAACCGTTCAGCAGACAGTTCCTTGATCAAATCCATGATTTGAACACTGGTTTCAGTATCCAAGGCACCGGTGGGCTCGTCACACAATAGGATTTCTGGATCATTCGCGATGGCCCGGGCAATCGCGACCCGCTGCATTTGACCACCAGACAACTGGTTGGGCTTTTTGTTCATATGTGGTCCCAAGCCGACCCGTTCGAGCGCCTTCACTGCTTTGGCCTTCTTATCGGCATTGTCAACGCCGCTCAGGGTCATCCCCATTTCGACGTTATCTAAGATACTCAGATGACCGATAATGTTGTAACTTTGAAAAATAAAACCGACAGAATTGTTCCGGTAAGCATCCCAATCACTCGCCTTGAAATCCTTCGTCGACTTACCCTTGATAATCAAGTCACCAGAATCGTAAACATCCAAGCCCCCGATTCCGTTCAGCATCGTCGTCTTCCCAGAACCACTGGGCCCTAAAATTGCGACAAATTCACGCTTACGAAAGGCCACGGAAACGTCATCTAGCGCCTTCGTGACCGAATCACCAACGTGATAATATTTTTTAATGTGTTTAAGTTCTAACATTTAAGTTAATCCCTTCCCTAGTAATTCAAATCTGCTATTAACTGATCATTAGTACAACCCTATACTTCAAAGAATAACCGAATTTAATCACACTGACAATCAATAACATACTGTGATTGATGGATACGTTTAAATACTTGATTTGACCATTGTCCCATACTTACTATAAATTTACTCATTCTTTACCCCGTCACAACCACCATTTCTTTCATTTACCGTATGCTGAAATTAACTCATGAAAGAAAGTAGGCATCTTTTTTGGCATTTCAATCAAATGACGGTCTCACCTGGCATCAACGTAAGGCCAACCTCAAACGGTGGTACCGGATTTATCTCGGTAGTCACGATTTTGCAATCATAACGACCCTCCTACTCGCCGTCAACATTGGCGTGTACCTGTTTGAAACTTTTTCGCAAATCCAATATGGTAATATTTTTAGCATTAATCCTCTAGTGCTCATCAAATACGGGGCATCGTACGTTCCGTTCATTAACGCCGGTGACTATTGGCGACTTTGGACCCCCATGTTTGTCCATGTCAGCCCGATTCACTTGGGCTTAAACATGGTCACCCTCTACTTAGTCGGACCGGTTGTTGAACAAAAAATCGGTTCGATTAGAATGGGCTGCGTTTACCTGCTCAGTGGTCTAGCTGGGAACTTTGTCAGCTTCCTATTTTCACAAAACACGGTAAGTGCGGGCGCTTCCACAAGTCTTTTTGGGCTAATCGCATACGCTGCTTTAATTACGCCAAGCGCCCGTCAGCGATTGGCTTCGATACTAATCGTCAACTTAGTCTTTAACTTGATCGATCCGAGCGTTAATATTTATGGTCATCTCGGTGGGCTAATCGGTGGCGTACTGTTGGCCGCGCTCTTCTTTGATATCGATGAAATCGACTTTGTACGGGTCCCATCGTGGCTACGCACAACCTTTGCCGTTGGTTTGACGCTAGTCCTTTTTACCTGGACCATCTTCAATGACTATTTGCCTTAATGGACCTAATAAGTGGGTGCCGATTTCAGTTTTCTCCTGAAATTAGCACCCACTTATTTATTTTCTAAAAGATTTATTTATACAACACGTTTATTACCGTGCACCAATCGTCTGACACCAAGCAACATAAGGCGTGCCACTCGTCATGGTCTCAAATTCTGGACCAGTCAACTGCGTCAAATCATGCCCGGCCAAGTTCAGTGGATCGACCAGCGTTAACTGATAAGCTTGCGTCCACGCTACTAATGCGGGTAAGCCATTTAACGCCGTGTTGAGTAACCGATACGTCACACTCGGCGTCACTAAATCAATCATCAGTGTATACCGCGCTTTAATTCGGCGAGCGGGTCCGATTTCATGAACCTTTGAGCGCATTAGGCCGACCTTGACCGTCGTAATGACGCTGGCTAAGGGGGCTAACGTCTGGAAGACTTGCCCACGTTCATCAGCGAGGCTCACCCGATTAGTCGTAATGGTCACCCGACCGTGCGCGGCCGCTCCCTCACTCAAAGCCTTCAATATGAACGGCGTCTGCTTACGGGCCGTAGAATACTTCTGACCGTTAATGACCAAGGTCATGTACGCTGGCCGCTGACTAATATGCGTTGCAATGTCAGTGACCGTCACGGGCATTAATTTAGGCATCCGCCCACCTCCGAACATTAATCTTGTCCGTCATGACCGTCTAAATCACCCTTCGTCTGATCATGCGTCGGCCGGTAGAAATTACGCCCGTCCATCGCGAAGATTCGCTCCGTATACGTCCCAGGTTCGGCATGCCCAATCGAAGTCTGCATCATTTGGATCGATGCATCCAACTCATCTAAGTCGTGTAAAATCTCCGCTTCCATAATGTGGGGACGTACCGGTGAACCGTATTCCAATAACCCGTGATGGGCCAAAATCATGTGCCGTAAAATTAATACGGGTTCAGATTGTTCATCAATTTTTAGTTGTTGGCAGGCTTCAACGATCTGTTCGTCGATCAAGACAATGTGGCCCACTAGATTTCCCGCCAACGTGTAAGTCGTTGAAACGGGCCCGGACATTTCAATGGTTTTTCCCATATCATGCAAAATAGCCCCGGCGTAAAGCAACGGCCGGTTGACGTGCGGATATTCATCCGCCACGGACTTGGCTAACCGCAAAATGGATAACGTATGGTACGCCAAGCCACCCGCAAACGCGTGGTGGTTTTTCTTCGCTGCCGGGTAACTAAAGAAGTCCGCGTGAAACTTGGTCAATAGGTGGCGCACAATCCGATTCCAATTAGGTTCCGTAATGGCAAACACAAATTGGTTGATTTCGTCTTCCATCGTCTGCGTATTCAGCGGTGCGTGTTCCACAAACTGCTGAACTTCTTGTGGTTCACCCGCGTGCGTTAGCCGCATTTGTTGAATCTTGATTTGGGGATTGCCTTGATAAGTTTCCCGTTTACCTTTTAAATGAATGATCCGGCCAGCTTGAAAGTTTTCAACGTCCTGATCACTCGCATCCCAGAACTTACCAGAAATTTCACCGGAAGTATCCTGAAAATTAATGGCCAGAAACTTTTTGCCATTCTTAGCGATTCGCACTTCAGAATCCTTCAACAGGAAGAAGCCTTCAACCGGTTCATCCAGCTGATAATCAAATAATTTTTTTACCATATTAAGTCCCCCGTTCAGGTTAAGTTAATTCAAGAACAGCTTCCGCCGCTAACTGGGTCTTTGCGGCCGTCTCATTAGTGAAATAAATCAACTGATGTTGTTGCCCAACCGTTCTTAGCAACTCCCACGCAGCTGTCCGTCGCTGGTCATCAAAGTTGACCAGCCCATCATCAATCATCAACGGTAGCCGGGCCTGCTCACCTAAATGAACAATCAGCGCCAAGCGCAGTGCCAGGTAGAGTTGTTCCTTAGTCGCAGTGGATAAAAATGCAACCTCAAAACGGGCTCCTGCGGTGGTCGTAACCATCAATTGATTACCGTCTAAATTAATTTTATTATACCGCTTACCAGTCAAACGCGCGAAGTTCGTCGTTGCTAACGATAACACTGCCGGTAACTGCTGATTAGTCAATGTTTGCAGTGCTTGTTCGATCCAGTTTGCCCCTAATTGCCGCGTCACCCATTGGCGGGCTAACACGGTAATTTCAGTCTGTAAGTTAGCCTGTTGTTGCCGTAATGTGGCGTAACGCCCGTCTTCCGTCAACCGTTTTAATTGCGTCTGTGCGGTGACTAAGCCGCTTGTTTGCTGTGTCAATTGAGCTTGCGTGGTTCCTAACTGCTGGCGAACAGTGCCAATCTCAGTTTGCAACGCCGTCACGTCCGCAAAGCCTTGTAACGCCGTCTGTTCTGACTGTGGTAATTGCCGTTCTAACTGCGCAATCGTGGCCGTTGTCGCCGTCTGAACGGCCTGGCTCTCAATGGCTGCGGCTAAATCGTCCGCATTCGCCAAACCATTTTCTTCCGCAAGCTGTTGAAGCTGATTAGCGACCTCCCGCACCCGCTCAGTCAACTGCTGGACCTGACGTTGGGTGAACGCAAAGTCCGGACCAGCCATACTTTGCTTCTGTAGTAATTGGTGCACTTGCTCGTAAAATTGCTGGACACGCTTAACGCTTAACGGCAACTGATCCGGCGCCACTGGAATCCAGCCAGCCGCAAACTGATAGTCCTGCAGTGATTGCCAAACCCGGCTCGCTTGGGTGGCCGCATGTTGCTCGGCGGACGTGACCGCCGCCTGTGCCCGCTGCAGTTCGGCAATTTGATCTAGTTGTTGCCGCGCTTCTTCTACGGACAACTGCGGCGATAATCCGGCAGCCGTTAACTGTGCGCCTAAATCCGGTTGTTCTGAACTCACCGGGGCTGGTTTATTCATTTCGTCATAGCCAAACCAGCCTAACAGGCCAAATCCAGCCAACGCAAGTACCCATTTAAAGGCACCGAGCGGTAAAAAGATCCCAGCAACCACGCCGATGCCCCCCGCAACTAGTCGCCAATCAAGCTGCCGTTGTTGCTGATGCTGCTGACGCGAAACTGGTTGCCAATTCGTCACCGTTTGTTTCAACGTCTTTAAGGCATCTTTTTTCGTGGGTGACAAGCACGCCATCAATTCTGGGTGAGTTTGTGATTGCGTCTCATACGTTGTCTTAGCCTGATCCACCTGCGCTGTCAAAGCTTGGTACTGACCGAATGCTTGTTGCAGCGTCGGAAGCTGACCTTCCAACGTTTCAAATTCTGTCTGATGCTTCACGTAAAATCCAAGTAACCCTTGGGACTGCTCGTCGACCGGTTGCTCGCTCAACTGTCGCCGTGCACCGGCCAAACTGTGCTGCAACTCCGTTTGTTCCTGTAATAATTGCTGCGCACGTTTAATTCCTGCCGGGGTCAACGTTTGACCATCCTGAGAAACCTGCGCACGCAATTGCTGTAACTGCTGATACACCGGCCATTGATTGCGCAATTCCGCTAACCGTTGCTGTTGCGTGTTTAACTCGTTTAACGTCCGCTCGCTTGCGGCTTGCGCCGTCTGCAAGCTTTGAATCTGGGCCTGTAGTTCCTGATAAGCCGGGTAGTTCTGCTTGGCAGCCTGGACCTGGATTTGAAGGTCGTGGTAGCGATGTAGCGCCTGGTTAAGCTCTGGTTTCCGTCCCCGGGGCTTATAGAGTTCATCCGCGTGATCGCGCAACGACTGTGCCGTCGCCCGCCACGGCGCACTTCCAACTAAACCGACCTGCTGCAACTGCGTATTCAAATCACTTGCTTGTAATGTTTTAATGGCTGTTAGCTCCGCCTGATTAAACGTAAATAATTGCTTATACTGCTCTTCATCATAGGGCGTTAGCCAATGATCCAATAGCGATAATGGTTGGGGCGCTTGCGTGGCTAAATTAATTAAGATAGCCGTTTGATCACCCAGCCGGGTCAACCGGTAAGTCACGTCGTCCACGACTAAGTCCAGCGACCCACCGTACTGGCTAGTTGCTTGGGGTTCGTAGCGTTCCACTGGGTAGCGTCGAGATGGGAAACCAAACAGCATCCCTAAAATAAAGGCGCGTAAGGTTGATTTACCCGACTCATTTTGCCCGTAAACCACTTGCAACCCGTCTGAAAAATCAAAACTTTGCTGGTGAAATTTACCGAATCCGGCAATTTCAACGTGCTTAATCCACATCGTCCGTCCCCCCCGTCGTCACGTGATATTGATCCGTCAGCAGTCGCATCACCTGTGCTTGCCACTGAGCTGGCGTCATCGTTTCTAACAACGCCGTATTTAAAAAGTCTTCAGTTAATAAATTAGCCGCTAAATCAGCAATCGCATCCGCCGTCACAACTTGCTGCCCGGCGGATTGCCACGTCGCTTGGTTGACGCCAAAGGACGTGGCTTCAGCTGAATTGGCCGCTTGTTCGATTTGAACGGGCCACCAATGGTCAGTTGCCCGTTCCCGCAATTGTGCCAAGAGCGCACCCTGATTAAGTGCCAGTTGTACGTTAGCATCCAGCTGGACCGCGGTTGGTAACGTTAAGCTGACCAATTGCAGACCGTCGTGACACTCCTGATTGAGTTGATCACTTAAAATGTTCAACAAGTCGGTTCGATTATAAGTTCCCGCCAAATTCGCGGTTACATCCGTCCAAATAATGTCCGTTAGCGGTTTAAAGGTCGATTGCAAGGTATGATCTGGTTGACTCGTAACGATTAGACAGCCCTTAGGACCAGTTTCACCACGGTGGCGACCCTGAATATTACCCGCGTAAACGACGGGTGGCTGGGCATTTAATACTTGGCGTTGATGAATGTGACCTAGCGCCCAATAATCATCGTGTTTGGCTAACAACTCCCCCACGTTGAACGGGGCGTAGTGGTCCCCCGCCTGACCAACTTGCCCGTGAAGCGTGCCAATCTGATAATCGACCGCACTCGTCTTCAACGGGTATTGGCTGGTCAAATCATCTTGAATCCAGCGTTGACTGTAGCTAAAGCCACTGATAGCAACCTTTTCCTGTGCCTTAGTTGTCAGTGTGACCGTCGTAACTTGGGGGCCAAAAACGTGCACGTTACTTGGAAAATGCCAAGTTGTTAAGTCAGACTGAAAATCGTGGTTCCCAAATGACAGGAGTACCGGAATTTGAACCCGGTGGAGCCGTTCTAATTCATTCATCAAAGCGGCCTGCGCTTGCACACTCTGTGCTTGCGAATCAAACAAGTCTCCCACGAGCAAGACAAAGTCGACCTGTTCGTCTAACGCTAAATCAACCAGGCGATGCAACGCCATCAACGGGGCTTGAATCAAGCGCTGCTGCAGCGCATTTGGCAAGTCACTCAGCCCTAAAAAAGGCGTATCTAAATGTAAATCCGCAGCGTGTAAGAATTTCATTTTTTCCTCCATCAAAAAAAGTCTGGGGTAAAACTCAAAAACCGTTCAAAAATATTAAATATTTCTGAACGGTTTTTCTATTACTATGGTCGAAACGTGCAACAAAAGGCAGCTTGCTCCGCTTAACCCGAAATCAGCGACCATTCCAAACCCAGGAATAATCGCTGATTTCACGTTAATGCTCACAAACTAACCGCCTTTTGTCCCACTCTTTACAAATTAGTCGTTGTAAAGTTCTTGAACCGGTTTCGTAATGATCTGATTCAAATCATTCATCAGCTGGTTTAAGTTGCGTTCTTTCCCCATTAGGGCTTTGATTTCATCGACATTGCCAACTTTATCCGCAAGATCATGTGCTTTTTGAACTTCTTCATCTGAAAGCTCTTCGCCATTCATTTGCTTTTGTGAAAGTTGCATTTGAATTTCCTGAAAATCTTTGAAGAGGTCAAACGCACTCTGATTTGCTTTCATTGTTTCATAAGCAGTCTGCAATTCTTTGTATTCTTTGGTTTGACGTAAATCTTGTTCCAATTGGTTCGCAGTATCATAAATATTAACGGCCATCGTTAGTTCCTCCTCGAAGTATGTGTCGTAATTATTTTAGCATTTTTGTTAATTTTTTAATAGCGTTAGCCTTAGTTTCCAATTAACTTTTTAGCCTGTGAGAACCAGCTCTTGGCAGTGTCTTTTACGGCCTTACCAACGTCACCAGCACCCTTTTCGACACTATTCCAAACAGAACTGCCACTATCAGAATCATTATTATTGTTATTTGCAGCTTCGTTTGCCAAAGTAGCGGCATCCTGCGTGTCGAAACTCGTGTTCTTCGTATTCGGCAAAATATTTTGTAATTCATTTTTAAAGAGCGAAGAAAGTTGATTTTCCGACAAACTCTTCAGGTAGTGCGTACTATTCGTACTATCAAACCCAATCCAAGTTGTCACCACGATGTCCGGCGTATAAGCAATCATCCACTGGTCCTTGGTTCCCGAACCAGTACTATAATCGGCCTGCGTACTCCCAGTCTTACCGGCAACTTTATACCCATAAGGTTTTGCCGCGGCCCCGGTCCCACTATTATAGGTTCCAAGCATCATACTGGTCATTTCCTTCGCAGTGCTACTGGACATGAGCTTTTTGTTCTTAGTCTTCGTATTATCAACGATCACGTTGCCACTCGCATCCACGATTTTTGTAATAAAGTGTGCCGTGGTCTTCTTCCCACCATTGGCAAAGGCGGTGTACGCACTCGTCATCTGTGTCGGTGACACCCCGGAAGTTAACCCACCAAGGGCTAACGCCAAGTTATCATCCGATTTAGTGACTGGCAACCCAAACTTCTTAACTGATTTATACCCCTTATTGACGCCGACCTTATTTAACAACCATACAGCCGGAATATTCATACTTTGCGATAGCGCCGTATACATTGGCACTGACGAGGAATAAACGTTGTCGTAGTTTTTAGGCGCATACTTATTCGCGCCAAAAGTCTGCTTCTTGTTAGACAAGTTTGAATCGTAGGTATACCCATTTTCCAATGCGGGTGTGTAGACCGCAAGCGGCTTGATTGTTGATCCCGGTTGCCGTTTAATTTGGGTCGCGCGGTTAAAGCCCCGAAAGACGTGCTTACCACGACCACCAACAACGGCCAAGACACCACCAGTCGACGGATCAACCGCAACCGACGCACCCTGAACCTTAGTCCCGTCATCCGCATTCGCTGGGAACAAGTTCGGGTTCTTAAATGAGTTCTGCATCTGGGTCTGATCATCCTGATTAAGCGACGTATAAATCTTATAGCCCCGATTCATGATGTCAGATTCCGTCAGGTCGTACTTGTTAATCGCTTCATCGATAACCGCATCAAAGTAGTACGGATAGTTATACCGACTTTCATAATGATAGTTGTCATTCAACGTCATCGCTTTTTTGGTGTACATCTCGTACTCGCTTTGCGATAACTTTTTATTGGCAACCATATTATTTAAAACGACGTTTCTGCGGGCAGTTGACGCCTTGGGGTGGTTGATTGGATCATAACCACTCGGCGAACTCAGCATCCCGGCCAACGTTGCGGCCTGGTCAACGCTCAGTTCCGAGGCGTGCACCCCGAAATACCGTTCGGAGGCGTCTTCAGCGCCCCAAACACCGTGGCCAAAGTAAGCATTGTTCAAATACATTGCTAAAATCTGTTGCTTAGAATAAACGTTCTCCGTTTCAATCGATAAGAAGATTTCACGTAGCTTACGAGAAAAGGTCTGCTGCTGGGTCAAATAGGCATTTTTAACCAGTTGTTGCGTTAACGTACTCCCACCACCACTGATGTAGTCGCGGCCAAGTAATTTATTGACCACGAGTAACATTGCCGCACGACCAATCCCTTTAATGGAAAAACCATGTTCCTTGTAAAAGTTACGATCTTCAGTTGAAATCACCGCATTTTGCAAGTTCTTTGAGATACTACTCAAATGGACGTAAGTGCCCTTTTGCGAGTAAAGCGTTCCTGCTTTCTTGCTGTCGCTATCATAGATTGTCGTGACTTTTTCAAGTTCGGCCTGTAAATGACTGATCTTAGACGTTTTGGCCTCAAAAGTTAAGTAGGCACTCCCAATCAAGATCACCGTTAAAATGAGCACGATCAGCCAGCGTGTTAATTGTCGCCGGTGCCATTGATAACCAACCACGGCAGCTAAACGCTGCCAGTATGGTTGCAACCAATGACCAATGACTCGCAAGCCATCTTTGACCGTGGCCCAAAAACCATTTTTTTGCATAATCTTCCCCTTGTTCAGCCAGTGTTGTTACTGGTCATTTAGCCAGTTCGCACCGCCATTAACTGGCAGTGCCAACACCCGCGTTACTTGTTAGCTTTGATAATTGTATCATAAATCCCCATTTACTAACTTCTGGGGATGAACCTTGAAGAAATCTTCAAAAATACGTTGCTGACACAATCATTAACTAACGTGCCTTAGTCACAGCGAGCCCATAACCGCGACAAAAAAAGCCCAAGACTGGGTCGCCTTGTGCTTTATTTACGACGGACACCCCGCCGATTGGCATTCAATTCATTTTGCTGCTGCTTGAATTTTTCAAAAGTGGCATCCCGTTTTTTTTGATTGGTTCGGGATGTCCGTTTTTTTGTATACTTCACTAAATGACATCTCACTCTCTATTAGTTGTCTAAGTAAAATAATACCGTGACAACGCTAACTTTGCAAAAAATCTAGCTTATACCCAATTCCACTTTACAGATACGCTTGATAACTATCTGGTTGAGTTAGCTATTTAAGACATCCGGGAAACGTCCCTCTGCTCGGGCTGCACTTTTTAGTTGATCAACAAATGCTGCTGCATTTTCTATATCAGGTTTAATTGTCAATACTTGACTCGTGCATTCTTGTCTTGTTAGTCCCTGTTTTTTTACTTGTTTCTCCGCAACAAAATCCATTAATTCATGGGCTTGTTTAGAAGAAAAATTAAAATTTAATAGCACTAAATCAATACACTCTAAATCAGCCTTTTCTGCCAACAGATTGAGTACGTTTAGCGTCATTTCATTCCGATCAAAAATGTCAATATCCATAGCGTTTTCCTTCTATACTAACCATTGTGCAGCTTTTACGACCCATCTAATTTTGCAAAAAAATCGTCGGCAAGCCGACGATTCGTTGCTATAATTCATCCTCATTGGCCACGTGACTAATTATTAACGCGTGTAATTCTTTGGCGACCTCAACACTCGGACTGACCACAAAAATCGTATCATGTCCGGCCAGTGTGCCGCTAACTTCGGGCATTTTCAAATCATCGATAATTGCCGCCAACAAGTTCCCATTGCTAGGCAACGTGTGAATGATATTCATAAATTCAACCCGGTCGACCCCCGTTACCACGTCGTGCAAACTCTCAAACAGCCGATCCTGTTCGTTCTTACCACTCGCTTTAAAAATTGAGTAGCGGGCCTGCCCGTGTTCGTCCGGTGTCTTGACGATCTGCATTTCACGGATGTCCCGCGAAATCGTCGCTTGCGTTGCAGCAATTCCCTCCGCCTTTAATTTGGCCATCAGTTCTTCTTGAGTCGCAATCGGATACTGATTGATCAATTGCTCAATTGCCGCTTGGCGATCAGTTTTTTTCATGTGCGGGACCTCCCCTTCATAATTATGAATACATTATAACAAATATTCATGCGGCTAACTACGCTAGACACCGCAAAAAAAGCATAATTTCCCAGTTTGTCAGGAAGTTATGCTAATAAAGAAGATGAATAAAAATTAAGTTAATCTCGGTCAAACTGTTTTAAATAATCACCCAGTAACCGCAGACCTCGTTTTAAAGTCGTTGTATCCGTACAATAACCGAGACGGGCGTGTCCTGGAATCGCAAACCGTGATCCGGGCACTAGTAAGACCCCGGTATCACGCAATAAATTCAGACAGAATTGCTCGTCAGTTAACGGCACGTCGAGCTTGATACACGATACCGAAATACCGTGCGGTGCAATCAAACTGACCCGTGGCTGGGTCGCAACCCAATCCGTCAACAACTTCAAATTACGACTAACAATCTGGCGATTACGTGCTAATATTTCCGTGCGGTGTTGCAAAATCAAGACCGCGAGTTGGTCGTTAAAAACCCCACCGGAGATCATCGTATAGTCCCGGTACTTCCGAAATAGATCAGCAATCTTTTCATCAGGCGTCGCCGTCCAACCAATCCGTAAGCCCGGTGCCGAGTACGTTTTTGACAAACTATTGATGGCGATGCCCCGGTCGTACACGTCAGCGATTGACGTAAACGGTGTCCCATCCAAGGGTTCATAAACTTCGTCTGCTAAGACGTACGCCCCAACCGACTGTGCTACGGCCACGACTGCTTCTAGCATCGCGCGGTCAAGGAGCCCGCCAGTCGGGTTCATCGCATTGTTTAACAAAATCATCTTGGTGTTTGGCCGAATCAACGACTTTAATTCATCGATATCCGGCATCCAATTGTGAGTTTCACGAATGTGCCAATAATCAACCGTCGCCCCTAACGACTTCGGAATATCGTATAACTGCTGATAAGTCGGGTATAGGGCAATGACGTGGTCTCCCGGTTCAATCAAACTGTAAATTGCCAATTGATTGGCACCGGTCGCGCCGTTCGTTTGAAGGACGTTTTCCGCTGGAACCTGGTCATACAGTCCGCTGACTAGCTGCTTAAACTCAGGCGAACCTTCGATCCAACCGTAATCTAAACGCATTTGGTTGAGTTGTTGATAAAACTGCTGACCGTCTTGTCCATCTAACGCGGTCACTTCCGCCATGGTCAGTGCTGAAACTGAGCTTTGACTAATATCCGTCGTGGCTTCGCGCTCATGCTCGTTGAGCCAAGCTTCAACCCCAAATCCGGCAATTTGCATATGCTATCGTTCCTTCCATAAAAAAGTCCAATAGCTCAAGCATACCGATTGCTTTCACAGACTGCAACTAAATTTTAGTCACAAAGGTCGCTAATAATTTTACACCGTATAAAATAATCACTGCGCCACAAACCCGATTGATCCACAGTAGGACCCGTGGTTGCATCAAGTGCTTGAACTTACTAATTAGACTGGTGAGCCCAATGAACCAGACCACCGAGGCAATCAAAACACCGATAATGAACCAATGGGCCAGTTCCATTGGAATTGAAACCCGAAAGGCCGCTAACAAAACGGACCCATCAATAATCGCTTGCGGGTTCAACCACGCCACTGAAAAGGCCGTGATGATTGCCGTCTTATACGAAAAATCCGCATTCATCGTCCCCATGGCTTCTTCCTTAGCCCGCAACAGACCCCAGCCAATGTAAAAGACCAGTAAACTGCCGACTAAAAGTACGGCCATTTCCAACCACGGGGTGGCCTGTAGCAATTTACCAATGCCGTAAAAACAGGCCAATGATAGTGACGCGTCAAACGCAATCACGATCAACGCCACCCGCAACGCCCGCTGTAAGGGTTGTTCAATTGCCGTTGAAACCACGAATAGATTCTGCATGCCGATTGGTGCGATGTAGACCACACCGAATAATAAACCTTGTAAGAAAACTTGCATTCCTTTTACCTCCGTACCAACCAGTTAAACATTTAGAAATCCCCAATTGCTTAACTAGCTTTTAATTCAGAGATGATTATAATAGAGATAATTAATTTTGTAGCCAACCAATTCACCACTTTTTACCCAACCACTCAGGAGGCTTTGCGATGCAAACGCTTAAAATCAACTGGCAACCCGATAAGGCCGCCGCAACTCCCATTTATCAGCAAATCACGAATTATTTCCAACGCCAAATTACCCGCGGCGACTGGCCGGTCGGCGCCAAGCTACCTTCTCAACGGCACTTGGCTGAAGCCTTCGCCGTCAACCGGAGTACGTTAATTACCGCCCTCGACGAATTGATCGCCGTTGGCCTGATTACTAGTAATCCCGGTTCTGGCATGGTCGTTTCTGGGAACCACTGGTCAAGCTTACTAGCTGAACACGTCAATTGGTCGCAATACGTCAAAGCGGGGCAATTTAAGCCCAACTCCCACGTATTACAAAAGATCAATCAGTTTGAAACTGACGCCGTCATTCGGCTGAGCACCGGCGAACCAGCACCCGAACAATTTCCCCAGGCACTGTTTCAAAAAGCCTTCGATCACCTTGGCCACAACCTGACCAGTCTGAACTATACCGAGCCTGCCGGAATTTTGGCTTTGCGGAAACAAATCGCACGTCACTTACTCAAGGTCGGAATTCACACGCAACCGGAAAACATCCTAATTACCTCTGGTTCACTGCAGGCGCTCCAACTCGTCTCGATGTCGCTATTTCCAACTAACGCGACCATCTATACTGAGGCACCGACCTACGTCAAATCGTTACACGTTTTCCAGTCAGCGCAAACCCACTTAGCCGGCATCCCCATGGATAGTCAGGGGCTGGCCTATTGGCAAATGACGCCACCAGCGAAAGACGAGCACGCCATCATTTATTCGATTCCAACGTTTAATAACCCAACCGGGATCGTGATGAGCGCAGAACGGCGGCAACAAACACTCCAGTACGCTCAGGAACACCGCCTCCCCATCTTGGAAGACGCGGCTTATCAAGACGTCTGGTTCAATCAGCAGCCACCCCAGCCTTTAAAGGCGTTGGACACTACGGGCAACGTCATCTACTTTGGCAGTATTTCAAAGTCCTTGGCACCCGGGTTGCGCATCGGGTGGACGGTTGCCGCGAAACCCGTTATTGACCGGTTGACCGACGTGCGAATGCAAACCGATTACGGCGCCAGTTCGCTGTCCCAACTCGTCCTCGCTGAAATTCTGGCCGACCCCGAGTACGACACTTACCAGAAACACTTCCGAACGATCCTCGCGCAGAAAGCTGCGGCCGCACAAGCCATCTTGCACCAGTATTGGGACGATTTTGCCACTTGGCAGGCGCCAACCGGTGGCTTCTATTTATGGGTGCGCTTAGACGATGCCATCAACATCCCCAAATTGTTTGACCTAGCGACCGCGCAAAACGTCCTGTTTAATCCGGGCAGCATTTACGACTTTCAGCCGAACCAGTATATTCGGCTGAGCTTTTCCTACGAATCTTCAGCGCGGTTTGAACAGGGCATTCAAATTTTAACCAAACTGATTCATGAGCACTTCAACGTTTAGTTTCTAGCACCCAATTTAAGTTTTCATTCAAAAAGACGTCTGAAATTATATTTTGGACGTTTTTTTCTGTGTTTAAGTCAATTCTCCGTTTTAGTTTCGATTCCAAACAATCGAGTTTACTGGGCTTTCGACATTACTAGCTTTAAGCTTAGCAAGCATCAAATAATTTATGAGAATTTATCATTTTTTATTCAGTCACCATAGGGGGAAGTTGTTCCCATTAACTTCTATACTCGGTTCAAAGTCAGTCACATAAGGAGCGTGCGACATGTTTCAACACATTTATAGCCAGTATAAAAACGTGGTCACTTACCTCATCTTTGGTGGCCTGACAACCGCGATGAACTTCATTTTGTTTGGCATTCTGACCCTTCCCGCCATTAATTGCCCCTACTTAATCAGCAATGCACTTGCATGGTTCGGTTCCATCCTATTCGCCTACACTACTAACCGTCGCTGGGTCTTTGACAGCCAGGCCAATACGTTGCAGACACGTCTCCGCGAGATTGTTAGTTTCTTCGGATACCGCATGCTGAGTCTGGGCGTCGATGAGCTCATTATGTTTATTGGAGTTAGCTTATTAGCCGGCAACAGCTTGCTTGTTAAATTGATTGATCAAATCATTATCGTTTTGATTAATTGGGTCTTCAGCAAATATCTGATTTTCAAAAATTAACGTCGTTATAAAAGGAAGGTCTGTTAACTTTGAAGAAAATTTCAATTGTCGTGCCGTGTTACAACGAGGAAGCCACCGTTCAGCGGTTTTACGACGCCGTTCAAACCGTCTACCGTGAGAAAATTGCCCCAATCTGGCCGGCCTACCAGTTGGAATACTGGTTCATCGATGACGGTTCAACGGACCGAACATTAATCCTTCTGGACCTGATCCAACAGCTTGATGCCGACCACGTTCACTTTCTCTCATTCTCGCGTAACTTTGGCAAGGAAGCCGCACTCTACGCCGGTCTACAGCATGCCACCGGTGACCTAGTCGTCGTGATGGACGTGGACTTACAGGACCCACCGGCTTTATTGCCCCAAATGATGTCCGGTATTCTTGAGGAACACTATGACGTGGTTGGCACGAAACGCGTCAATCGTAAGGGCGAACCAGTCATCCGTTCGGTTGCTGCCAACGCCTTCTACAAACTGATTAACCATATTTCAAAAACTAAGATCGAGCCCAGCGCCCGTGATTATCGCATGATGACCCGCCAGGTAACTGATGCCGTCTTAGCTTTGCCTGAATATAACCGGTTTTCCAAGGGGATGTTTGCCTGGGTTGGTTTCAAAACAAAATCCCTCGGCTTCTACAATCATGACCGGGTTGCTGGCACCACCCACTGGTCTTTTTGGGACTTAGTTAACTATTCACTGGATGGCATCATCAACTTTTCCGATAAACCCTTAGCCATCGCGTCATTTTTAGGGCTAGTGACTTTTTTTCTCGCCTTAATTGCAGCTATTTTCATCGTCGTGCGCGCCCTACTATTCGGCGACCCCACTGGCGGTTGGCCGTCCATGGTGACGATTATCCTGATGCTAGGTGGTCTTCAGCTGTTTTGCCTTGGCATCGTTGGTAAATATATCGGCAAAATCTACTTGGAAGCAAAACACCGACCAATCTACGTTAGCAAGGTTGAACGTTAAAACTTACTTAAAAAAGCGTCAGAAAGTTTCAGTTCGTCTAAACTATGCTAAGCTATAAAGGATTAAAATCTATTAAACGATAAGGGGAATTATTATTATGGATGATACAAAAGCAACAGTTTTATCAATTTTACAAGACTTAACGGGGGAAGACGTTTCCGGTAACATGGACACCAACCTTTTTGATGAAGGTATTTTGGACTCCATGGGTTCCGTTCAACTCTTACTTGAATTACAAAACCAATTAGGGATTGAAGTGCCAGTTTCTGAATTCGAACGTTCAGAATGGGACACACCTGCTAAAATCGTTGGTAAAGTCGAAAGCATGGCTTAATCAGTAATTAAGAAGGGCCTGGGACAAAAATCGTCTCAGGCCCTTCTTGTGCTCCGATTATACATGGTCAAAAGGCAGTCAACTCCACTTAACATCGATTAACTACCTTTCGTCGAACGTATTCTAAGCTGGTTGGCCTACCCTATATGATACCCATACCCCATAGTATTACTATTCAGCTTTTTTAGGGCGTCAGAAATGTCAGGATACAGCACTCACATATGGTGTCTGATTTGTCCGATTAATTCCATCATTTACCATCATGCCATTACATTAATACGTTGATATACCAATATTATACGGTACATACAAGTATAAAAGAGTGCATATATTATTTTGGACACGTTCAATTAAGTTAATTCTCAAAAAAGATAAGCTTTTTATTAGGCCGTGGCAAGTAGCTTTCTGCACCCTAAATAGAAAAGGATGCACCACTGATATCCGGAAAAATGTCATGTTTTGTTAAGTAGTTCTACCTATAAACTAAAAAATGATTAGATGTATTTATTGACATTACATCTAATAAGAAGTACAGTGTTACATGTAATAACAATAAATACATGAAGGCAAGGTGGACTTATGCGCTTAAATACGCGACTTAGTGATGCAATCCACACTTTATCATTGCTGTACGTTAGAAATAACGAGAATTTAAGTAGTACACAAATCGCTCAAAGCGTAAACACCAATCCTGTTTTGATTCGTCAACTAGTTGGAGATTTAAAAAGTGCTGGGCTAGTAAATTCACAGCGCGGCGTATCAAAAATCACTTTATCAAAAGATCCACATGATATCTCACTACTAGACATTTATCTTGCTGTTGATGGTCATCAAATATTGAATGTTGATACCAATACCAATCTAAATTGCATTATTGGCGGCAATATTCAGAGCATCTTAGGTGATTACTATCAGAATCTTACTGATGGTGTCAAACAGCAACTTAGTGAAACGACTCTTGCAGATATGATTGACCAAATTCTTAACCAAGCAGAATCCCAGAAAGGACTTATTATGAATAAAATTAAATTAGCACTCGCTGAACTAGAAAAAGACAATACTAAAGTCGAAGTAATCCGCACTTTGAATGATAATAACTGGTTAGCTCTCCATACTTTAACAACTGTAGGAAGTAACAAGACTGTTACCTTTGATGCTTTTGAATTTGAGGGTGATACCATCAAGCAACATTTACACACAGAAACGCCTTATTTAGAAACACCCACTCCATCAGGTCACACTCAATTAGACGGTCCAACGCATGTTGACGCAAATTTTAATGCTAACGAAACCGGAAAACTAGTTGAGGAAACCATTAACGCAACATTGATGGGCGGCCCTCATTTAGAACATGCTACTGACTATATGAATACCGATTACATTCAGCATCATGTTGGTGTTCCTGATGGATTAGACACTGTCATGAAAGGTGTTCAGATGTTAAAAGCAGCGGGCAAAGAGTCTATCTATACTAAGATCAACCACGTTATTGCTGATGGCAACTTTGCTTTAACTATTTCTGATGGTCATGCTGAGGGTATTGAAAAAACTTACTATGACTTATTCCGAGTAGAAAACAATCGTATCGCTGAACATTGGGATATTGTTAATCCACGCTAATGACAACCAATCAATTTTTAGATAAACTAACTTCTTTCAATATTCACTATCGAATACTAGATCATCCACTTTTCTTTGGCCTTAGATCCGGTGGCTTAACGATTTTAGATAATTTTGATAGCTTTTCAGCCATTAAAACTATTCCCATCTCGTTGCTGGTGGCTGTTAGACCACATACCGAAAAGCGCTTGAACTTCAAGTGAGTCTTTAAATCAGCAAAAATTGGTTCAATTTCAATTTTGTGTTGGGCATACAAATCATGGCCGGTTTTACTGGTCAGTTGTTCTTTAGCTTTATTCTTAAAGTATAGCCAATTGTAATTGACACTTATTTGCTATAGTCCCCTTAAGGTTGACAGATGAAAAACAATAATTCATCTATCAATGCTTAAGGGGATTTTATTATGCCTAGAACTAGATTTACACCTGAAGAAAAGTTAGCAATTATCATAGGTTTATC